>NZ_JBKKAP010000028.1:0-53532 GCF_046714615.1 Paeniglutamicibacter sp. | reverse complement strand
GCCTGAGCGACGGCGGCGGCCACGGCGGGGCCCACGCGGGGGTCGAACGGCGACGGGATGACCAGGTCCTCGGACAGGTCGTCGCCCACCAGCTCGGCCAGGGCCCGCGCCGCGGCGAGCTTCATGGCCTCGGTGATCGCGGTGGCGCCGACGTCGAAGGCCCCGCGGAAGATGCCGGGGAAGGCCAGCACGTTGTTGATCTGGCTCGGGAAGTCCGAACGGCCCGTGGCCACCACGCGGGCGTGACGGCGGGCCACCTCGGGGTGCACCTCGGGGGTCGGGTTGGGGTATTGGCCCCCGCCCGGCGCGGGCCGGGCACCCCCGTGGGGTGGCGGGGCCGGAGCCGTTCAGCGAAGTCGAAGCGCTACTGGCCCTGTGCGGCTTTTCCGACGGCCGCGGCGACGGCCGGCATGACGCGCGCGTCAAGCGGCGAGGGCACGATGTAGTCGGCGGAGAGCTTGTCATCGACCAGCTCGGCAATGGCGTGGGCCGCTGCCAGCTTCATGGCGCCGGTGATGCGGCGGGCGCCGGCATCCAGTGCGCCGCGGAAGATGCCCGGGAAGGCCAGCACGTTGTTGATCTGGTTCGGGAAGTCCGAGCGTCCGGTGGCCACCACGGCTGCGTACTTGCGGGCAACATCCGGCATGACTTCCGGGTCCGGGTTGGACAGGGCGAAGATGATGGCGTTCTCGTTCATCTTCGACAGGTCTTCTTCCACGAACTTGGAGGAAGAGACACCCACGACAACGTCGGCGCCGTCGAGGGCCTCGCGGATGCCGCCGATCAGTCCGTCCTTGTTGGTCAGCGCCGCGTACTTGGCCTTCACTGCGTTCAGGTCGTCGCGGTCGCGGTGGATGATTCCCTTGGAATCGACAAGCACCACATCGCCCAGGCCCACGTTGATGAGGATCTCGGCAATCGCGATGCCGGCAGCGCCTGCACCGGAGATGACGGCGCGCATCTGGCCCAGTTCCTTGCCTGCAACCTTTGCCGCGTTGATCAGGGATGCGAGGACAACCACGGCGGTGCCGTGCTGGTCATCGTGCATGACCGGGCAGTCAAGGGCCTCGATGAGGCGTTCCTCGAGTTCGAAGCAGCGCGGGGCCGAGATGTCCTCGAGATTCACGGCGCCGAAGCTCGGGCGCAGGCGAACCAGGGTTTCGATGATTTCGTCGACGTTGGTGGTGTTCAGCACCAGCGGGATGGAATCCAGGCCGCCGAATTCCTTGAAGAGCGCGCTCTTGCCTTCCATGACCGGCAGCGAGGCGGCGGCACCGATGTTGCCCAGCCCCAGCACGGCGGTGCCGTCGGAGACCACCACGACCAGGCGCGAGGCCCAGGTGTGGGTGGCGTGCATGGCCGGATCCGCGGCAATGGCGCGCGAAACCTGGGCAACACCCGGGGTGTAGGCAATGGAAAGGTCCCGCTTGGTCGCCAGCGGCATCTTGGACTGGACGGTGAGCTTGCCGCCGATGTGTGCGTCGAAGATATCAGCGTCGGTAATGGCGGCGGCAGCGTTAAGAGAGGTATCGATAGACAATGGAAGTCTCCTTGAAAGTTCTGAAATGTGTCGGAGCGAGGAATCGATTCGATGATCGTAGATGTCACAAGTTTCAGCCGATCCCACGTCTACGTGGCGATCACCTACTGCTTGGCCTCGCTGTGCGTCTGCCGGCCCGGGGGTGGGGGCTCAGGCGATGCGCACTGGTCAGTACTTTCTTTAGACCGTATCTCTCACGATACTGCACTTCGCCGCACTTGTGCCACCACTTGTCGCAACCAGCTGGAAACGACCACTTCACGTGGCGCGCTTGGGGCCGCGGTTTCGACAGGCAGGCACGCGTCGCCGACGCGCCTGACCGGCACTTTTGTGCGGCATCATGCATGATGGAAGCATGTCGTCTCCCACACCGTCATTGAGCAAGGTCACGGCGTTCCCCGCCCTGGAAAAGAAGGCCGCGGCAAGGCTGGCGGCAGCCCTGGACGAGTCCGCTGACACCACGGTCTTCGTCAATGGCACCACTCTGCAATTGCCTGATGTCGCGCACGCGGCACTCATCGATGTGCTCCAACGCATGGCGCGCGGCGACGAGGTGAGCGTGAGCACCGTCGAGTCTTTGCTGAACACCTCGCAGGCGGCGAAAATGGCAGGCGTTTCGGCCAGCTACCTGCGCAAGCTCACCGACTCCGGAGTCATCCCGGTCGAATACCGGGGCACGCACCGCAGGATCCGCCCCGCCTCCGTGCAGGCCTGGCTCGATAACCGCACCGAGGCCCCGACCGACACCCCGGAATAGACCCAAACGCAACCCCGTCGTGCTGGATTGGATGGGCAAGACCTTCGTATGTTGGAAGTGGCCGCAGCGGCCATCGAAGGTGCTTGAAGGAGAGGGTCATGGTGTTCCGGAATCGCTTGATTCGACTCTCGCTGGGTGGGCTTGCGGGTGCCGGCATGGTCCTTGCCCTCTCAGGTTGCCTCGGCGGCCCGGCACAGCCCCCGACAACAACCGGGGCTTCGGAAACCGTAGCCCCCTCGGCCACCGCTTCTCCGTCAACCGCACCTTCACCTGCACCAACGCCGGCACCGTCTGCCACCGCTTCGGCCAGCGCCACCGAGACTCCGTTCAGCAGCGCCCCGCCGCCGGCAACACCTACGCCATCCGCCACCCCCTCTGCGAGCGCCACCGACATTCCGGCCAGCAGCGCCCCGCCGTCGACAACGCCCGCACCCCTGCCCTCCGCTTCGCCATCGGATGAGCTTCCGGCGACAACGACCTCCTCGCTGACGGTTTTCTATGTGGCACTGGGCGACCAAGGCCAGGCCGGTCCCATGATCGGGTGTGGCGACAGCATCGTCGCCACCGAAACCGGGCCCGTGATCTACGCCAGCCAGGTGGAAGCGTCGATGAGCGACCTGCTTGAGAACAAGGACACTGTGCATGGCGAGTCGGGACTGATGAATGCGCTCGCAGGCTCGGACCTGAGATACGTGTCATCCTCGGTGTCGGGTGACACCGTGACGGTCGAGCTCACCGGGGAGCTCAGCTCAGGCGGCATTTGCGACGATCCGCGCATCATTGCCCAGCTCACCTACACCGCCTTGGTTGCCGCAGGGACCGGGGAAGCGAAGGTCCTGGTTGACGGCACCGACATCAACGACAAACTGAGCCAGAAATAGCCAGATGTTGACTTATAGGCAACAAGTGTTGATAAAGTGCCGGTGTGACCTCTACAACAGAACCCGGCATGGGCAGTGAAACCGAAATCGCCATGGCTCGTGCGGCCGCGCACGAATCGCTCTTTTCCGAGCGGGCATCGCACATCAAGCAATCCGCGGTCCGCGACGTCTTTGAGCTCTCACTCGATCCCTCGCTGGTCTCGCTGGCCGGCGGCAACCCCTACCTGCAGTCGCTGCCCCTGGAAAAGCTCGGGGCCATGGCTTCGGAGATCATCGCAACCCAGGGCATGACCGCGTTGCAATACGGCAGCGGCCAGGGCATGGAGGAGCTGCGCATCCAGATCTGTGAAGTCATGGCCGAGGAAGGGATCACCGGGGTCGATCCAAATAACATTGTGGTCACCACCGGGTCACAGGCCGCACAGGATGTTGCCTGCAAGGTCTTCTGCAACCCCGGGGACACCGTATTGTGCGAGGACCCGACCTATGTGGGCGCCCTGAACACCTTCGAGGCCTATCAGGTGCGCGCGGAACCCGTTGCCACCGACGAACACGGACTCGTACCCTCCGCCCTGCGCCTGCGCATCGACGAGTTGCGGGGCGAAGGAGCACGGATCAAGTTCCTCTACACGATCCCCAACTTCAACAATCCCTCCGGCATCACCCTGGCCGCCGAGCGCCGGGCCGAGATCGCCGAGATCTGCATTGCCGAGAACATCCTCATCTTGGAGGACAACCCGTACGGCATGTTGCGCTATTCCGGGGAACCGATCAAGCCGCTGCGCGCCTACCACCCCGATCACGTCATCTACATGGGCTCGTTTTCCAAGATCCTGGCCCCCGGCCTGCGCATCGGCTGGGCAGTGGTGCCGACCCACCTCTTCCGCCGCTTCTACCTGGCCGCCGAGGCCGTCACGCTCTGCCCTGCAACGTTCAACCAGATGCTGATCAGCAAGTACCTCACGGAGCACGACTGGCGAGGCCAGATCGCCACCTACCGGGACCTCTACGCACGGCGTTGTGAGGCGATGCTCCAGGCCCTGGATCAGTTCATGCCCGAGGGCGTGAGCTACACCCGGCCCGAGGGCGGCTTCTTCATCTGGGTCACGCTGCCGGAAGGAATCGACACCTACGGGCTCTTGTCCAAGGGCATCGAGGCGGGAGTGGTCTTCATTCCCGGCGCCGCCTTCAGCCCCCACGACGGCGCCAGCCACCGGCTGCGCCTGGCCTTCAGCGCGGTGCCCGAGGAGAAGATCCGCGAGGGCGTCAAGCGCCTGGCCCCGGTGCTGGCCGAGGCCATCGCCGAAAACCGCGACCGATAGGAACCTGCCGATCCTCCCCCCGTTGCCACGGGCGCCACCTTCACGGATCTCCCGTGCACAGGGAATGCAAGACCCTGCCCGAAGCTCGATGGCGCATGATGTATCCATGTGGTTTGGGTGGATCGAGTTCGACCTGTTGCTGGGCGATGTGCATTCGCTCAAGCAGAAACGTGCCGTCGTGCGCCCGATCCTTGCCGAGATCAGGCGCCGGTTCGAGGTTTCCGCCGCGGAGACCGGCGGCCAGGAACTCCACCGGCGCGCCGGGTTGGCTGCCGGGCTCGTCGCGGCGGACGCCACGCACGTGATCGAGGTGCTTGACGGGATCGAGCGCCTGGTCGCGGCACGCCCGGAAGTGCAATTGCTCAGCGCACACCGTCGCATGGGTTCTTCCGAGGACGAATAGATGCCTCGGCACACGGGCCGGCTCGCCGTCGTGGAGTCAACGGAAACCGCGTTAGTGGATGACCCAGGTGACCAGGCCCAGCAGGGTGCAGACAACTGCCAAGAGGATTCCGAGCCGAGGGGCAATCCAGGCGGTGACCTCGGCTTCGCTCGGCGGCGCCGAATCCGGGGCCGGGGCCGGGACCGCGGCGACGGGCACGACCGCCATCTCATAGGCCAACAGGATTCGCGAGGGCGCCAGCATCGTGGCCATGGAGGCGGTCACGTTGGAGACGGCGACGATCTGCAGGACCGACGATCCCATGCTTGCGGCCGCCTGCGCCTGGGTTGCCGCCAACATGGAGTTTGCCGCGGTGTTGGATCCGGAAATGAATCCGGCCAGTCCGTTGACTACCGGCCCCAGGACCAGATAGCCGGCACCGATTCCGGCGAGCGCGGCACCCAGTTCCCTGCCCATGCCGGTTGCAGCGAGCAGTGCACCCAGGATGGTGAATCCGCCGGTGGCGATTCCCACGGGAATCCAGCTGCGGTAGGCCAGGGAAGCGCGTGCGCGCAGGCTGGCGGTCCCGCCCCCCAGGGAGGCGGAACCGTATTGGGCGACCAGGCAGGCGACAACCAGCCAGACGCCGCCGCTGGCGAGGGTGCGCTTGAGCAGGGAAGTTTCCATCGGCGAGCTCAGGGCGCGGGCAGCCAGCAATCCCAGGGTGAGCACCGCATAGGGCAGCAACGCCACCGCGACCGCGCGTCCCGCCGGCACCAGCGACCCGCCGATCCTGAAGGCCAAGAGGTGCGCCGCCAACACCAGTAGCGAGCCGACGATGCCCGCCGGCGGGGTGCCCATGAGCAGGTTGGCGGCCAGGATGCCGGCGTTGAGCAGCACCGCCGCACCCATCAGGTGCGCCAGCAGCCGACCGGGCCTGGGCGATTCGCCGCGCAGCACGAGCCACACGGTGATTCCCGCGCCAAGTACCACCGGCAAGGTCATCAGCGCCGAGCGGACGCCCACGTCAAAAAGGGTGAGTCCGGCCAGGTCCGCCGCCACCAGCGTGCCCGGGCCCAGTGCTCCCCAGGGCACGGCCACCAGCCCGAGCAGGCTCAGGATCGCCGAGTGCTTCACCGAATGGCCCAGCTGGATCAGCAACGGGACCCCCACGGTGACGCCAATGCCGAAACCCGTCACCGACTCGGCAAAGGGAACCAGCCCGAAGACCACCAGCACGGTCCCGGCTTGCTGGTTGGAGGCGCTTTGGCGCAGCCAGCCGGAGATCCTGTCCATGGCGCCGGTTTCGGTGGTGATGCGCGAGAGCAGCACGCCGCCAAAGAGGATCAGTAGCACCTCGAGGATGGTGGGGCCGAACATGGCCCCTGCCCGCATGAGTTCAACGATCGGTGTGGGGAAGAAAAGAATGGCCGCGAGAACACCGGTGAGCAATGAATAGATGGCCATGGTGGTGGCCTTCGTCCGGGCCAGGAACAAGGCCATGGCCACCACGATCGGGGAGGCGGCAGCCAGTGCCAGCATGCGGCGGATCCTTTGTTCGGGGTGCCGCACAGGGGGGTTCACGCGGCAGGCTCTGCTGCGATTGACGATACCGGTCCGGCGCAAGAACAACGACTTGGTTGCGGCGACAGTGCCATGAGGTCATGACAACCGAGAACCGCCGCACGTTTCACAATGTGAACGTACGGCGGGCCACGGGATCTGATTCAGTTTGTGGTTGGGCCTTGCTTAGGCGGTACGCCGGGCCGGGGTCAGGTTCCGACCCAGGGCCAGGCCCAGTCCGGCCATGCCCACGCCCAATGCGAAGTGCAGGATGTTGTCCGCCGTGTTGACCGGGACAAAGTTCGCGGCACTGGACTGGTCGATGAAGACCCCGTAGAAGCCCAGGACCAGGTAGATGATCCCGCCGACGACCAGGAAGGTCTTTGCCTTCGCCGCGCTGCGCCAAAGCGTGACTCCAAGGACTCCGAAGAGCAGGTGGACAATGTTGTGGAGGACCGATACCTGGAAAATGCCAAGCAACATTGAGCCGGAGTGGTGTCCGGCCATCCCTAGGTGTTCGGTGTTGCTGGTGATGCCGGGAATGAATCCCAGGACACCAACCAGCAGGAATACCGCACCAACCGCCAGTGCAACGTATTGCACCAGGGCGCGGTGGGTGGTGGTGTGTGTCGAGGCCATGGTGGGCTCCTTGGGTTCCTGTCGATTTTCAACGCCGCAGCGTTGCTGACACCAGGTATTCGGAACCGCTGCGCCGGCGGATTGCCCGCGGCGAAAAAACTTTTCAGGCCAGCCCTTACGCCTCGTGGAGCTCGTCGTAGTCGTTCCGGGCCCGGATGATTTTTTCCGCGTGATCCTGTGACCATTCCCGCATGATTTCCAGGGGTCCCTGCAAGGTGGCGCCGAGGTCGGTAAGTTCGTATTCCACCCGCGGCGGCACCTCGGGATAAATGGTCCGGGTCAACAACCCGTCACGTTCTAGGGAGCGCAGGGTCTGGGTGAGAACCTTGGGTGTGACGCCGCCAATGTCCTGCCTCAATTGAGAGAAGCGCCGGGGCCCGGACTCCAGGGCCAGGAACACCAACGCCGTCCACTTGTCGCCCATGCGTTGCATGATCAGGCGCGAGGGGCAGTCGGGGCTCATGACATTGAAGGCCGAAGGCTTGGTATCCATGAGGTAACTATATTACGTTGAGGTACTGGGTTTCAATTAGATACCATGGTGCCATTGAAGCGATGTCGTGCTTCAATCGCCCGACATCAACTACAGAGAAGGGAACAGCCCCATGAAGATTGCCGTTTACGGAGCCACCGGAATGGTCGGCAGCAAGATCGTCGCCGAGGCAGCCAAGCGTGGCCACGAGGTCACCGCGGTATCGCGCAGTGGACGTGAAGTCGAAGGAGCCTCCTCGGCGACGACCGCCGAACTTGGCGATATGTCGGCCTACCGCACCTTGACCACCGAGCACGACGTGGTCGTCATCTCGGTTCCGCCGTCGCGCACCGGCGATTCCCACCAGCCATTCATTGACGCCCACGAGGAAATCTCCGAGACCCTCGTTCCCGCCCGCGTGTTCATCGTCGGCGGCGCCGGCGCGACCGAGGTTGACGGCGTGCGCCTGTTCAACATCCCGGGCTTCCCCGAGGAATACAAGCCAGAGGCCCGCACCATGGGCGAGGTCCTGGACTTCTATACCTCGGCTTCCGGCCTGGACTGGACGATGTTGGCACCGGCACCGGTCATCGCACCGGGCGAAGCCTCAGGCGCAATCGTCCTGGGCAACGACTCCCCCGCGGGAGACCACGTCAGCACCGGAGACTTCGCTGTTGCCGCCCTGGACGAGCTCGAGGACCCCAAGCACCAGCACCGCCGCTTCACGGTCGCTAGCGCCTAAGCAATATCCGCACATGGCGGCGTCCGAAAATCTTTCACACGCCGCATAACGGGTGTGGTGGGACCGGCAATACCGGTTCCGCCACACCCGTTGGCAGTTAACCGCACCCCTGTCGCCCACTCGCCGGCGCTATGAACTGTCCCACACACCCCTGCGCCGTGCCCGCCACGCGGACTAAGGTTGAGGGCGGTACCCACCTGCCCGTTCCCGCCGCCATCCGCCCGGGAGCATCGCGGCCGGCGGCCACACGTCACTTCATCGGTTCGCAGGAAGCAGTTTCATGAGACACGTTCGCCCCTTGGCAACCCGCCTATTCCCGGCCGCCACGGCCCTGGCCGCGGCATTGGTGCTCGCGGGCTGCGCCCCTGCCACCACGGCACCCGAGTCCGGCAACGATCCCGGGATCCCGGTCACCGGCGGCACCCTGGTCTACGCCTCCGGCGATGCCGAGCCCACTTGCCTGGATCCGCACGTGGGCGGCAACTACCCCCAGGCGCTAGTCTCCTCCCAGTACCTGGAGACCCTGTACACCAAGGACGCCGAAGGCAAGCTGATCCCCTGGCTCGCCGAGGACTCCACCGTCTCCGACGACGGGCTGACCCGCACCGTGAAGATCCGCGAGGGCATCACGTTCACCGACGGTGCCCCGCTGACCGCCGAGGCAGTCAAGGCCAACTTCGAGCACCTGCTGGATCCCAAGACCGCTTCCTCCACCGGCTTCCTGGCCCTGGGCAAGATCGATTCCATGAAGGCGATCGACGAGGCCACCCTCGAGCTGAAGCTCAAGACCCCTGACAACTCCCTGCTGGAATCCTTCTCCATGCCGTGGGTTTCCATCCAGTCACCGGTTGCGCTCAAGCGCAGCCAAACGGAGAACTGCGCCGCCCCCGTGGGCACCGGCCCGTTCGAGGTCGAGTCCTGGAAGAAGCAGGATGCGGTGAACCTGGTGCGCAACGAGGACTACGTGCAGCCGGTTGCCACGCCGGGCCACGAGGGAGCCGCCTACCTGGACGGCATCACCTGGCGCTTCATCCCCGAGGCCGCCACCCGTTACGCCGCGCTGCAGGCCGGCGAGGTGCAGGTCATTGACAACGCCCAGCCGGACACCATTGCCGCAGCGGCGAAGAACCAGGACATCAAGCACCTGGACGCCCCGCGCCCCGGTGCCTCGAACCGCATCGAGCTGAACTCCTCCAAGGCCCCGTTCAACGACGCCTTGGTCCGCGAGGCCTTCATCCACGCGGTGAACGTCAACGCGGGCGTCGACTCGCTCTTCTTCGGCACCGCGCCGCGCTCCTACTCGCCGCTCTCCAGCGCCGAGCCGCTGGCCTACTCCGCCGAATCGCTCTTCACCTACGACCCGGCCAAGGCAGGCGAACTGCTGGACGCCGCCGGCTGGACCGAACGCGACTCCGAAGGCTACCGCGTGAAGGACTCCAAGCGCCTGTCCCTGACCTTCCCGGTGAGCACCAGCCAATCGATCCCCGCCGAACAGTCGCTTTTCCAGCAACTGCAGGCCACCGCCAAGGAATCGGGCATCGAAATCAAGATCAACCTGCTGGATCTCTCAAGCTGGTACGGCGAACTGTTCAAGAACAACTACAACCTGGTCTCCGCCCCGTACACCAAGGTCGGCCCGAGCGTGTTGGGCATCCTCTTCCACTCGGATTCCACCATCCCGGCGCCCTCGGGCTACTTCTCCAACCTCTCCCAGGTCAAGGACCCGGCGCTCGATGAGCTGCTGGACAACGCCGGTTCCACCAAGGACGAGGAGCAGCGCAAGGACCTGTACGCGCAGGCGCAGAAACTGGTGCTCGAGGGCCATTACCTGCTGCCGCTCTACAACCAGCAGAACCACTTCCTCTACTCGGAAAAGCTGAAGAACGTGGGAACCACCACCGCCGTGGCAACCCCGACGTTCTTCGACGCCTGGCTGGCCAAGTAGCCAGGCGCCGGAAATTCAGATTCCACCGATGAGCCTTCACACCCATGCAGGCGGACGATCGACCCGGATTGCCGGGACGGCCGCCCGCTGGGTGCTGGGCAAGATCGGCGGAGGGCTGTTCGTGCTGTGGGCCGTGGCCACCGCGATCTTCTTTGGCATCCGGATGATTCCGGGCGACCCTGCCGAAGCCATCATGGGCGGGCCCGGCTCCCAGGCCTCGGCCGAGGCCTTGGCCCAGGCGCGCGCCGACTACGGCCTGGACCAACCGCTGTATGTGCAATATTTCGGCCAGCTGTGGCGCCTGGCCACCGGGGACCTGGGCACCTCCTACTCGCTGAAATCCCCCGTGGCCGAGGTGCTCGGCGAGCTCGTCCCGCCCACCCTGGTCCTGGCGGTGCTCGCCCTGGGCGTGGCGTGGGCGTTGGCGCTGGTTGTCGCGGTGCTCTCCACGCGCAGCGGTGCCCTGGGTTCGGCCCTGGCCTCGGGCCTGGAGATCGTCTCGGCAGCCGTCCCGCACTTTTGGCTCGCCAGCGTGCTGATCATGCTCTTCGCCACGGCGCTGGGCTGGCTGCCGCCGGTGAGCACCAATTCACCGGCCGGGCTGGTGCTGCCGGTCTTCACCCTGGCACTGCCGCTGGCGGGGTTCCTGGGCCAGGTCATGCGCGACACCCTGGATGCGGCGCACCGTTCCCCCTTTGCGCTCTCGGCCCGGGCGCGCGGGGAATCGGAGACCGGGGTGCTGCTTCGACACTCCATCCGCCATGCCGCGCTGCCGGGCATTGCCCTCTCGGGCTGGGCATTCGGGTCCCTGCTCTCCGGAGCGGTCGTCGTGGAATCCATTTTCGCCCGGCCCGGCCTGGGCCGCTCGCTGCTGTCGGCTGTCACCGCCCGAGACATCCCGATGGTCACCGGCGTTGCCCTGCTCTCGGCCGCCGCCTACGTGGTGATCATGGCATTCTCCGACATTGCCGAACGCCTGGCCGACCCGCGGATGGCCGGGTCATGAGCATCGACAAGAACGAGCTGAGCCCGGGCGACCCGGTACTGGCACCACACGCCGCAAAACGGCCGGTGCCAGGCACCGGGGGGCCGAGGGCGCTGGCCGCCCGAGTGCCGCTGCTGCTCTCCGCCGCAGTGCTCGCCTTCTTCGTGCTCGCAGCGCTGCTTCCGGACCTGCTGGCGCCCTATGACCCGCTGGCCATCAATCCCGCCGACGCGTTCTCCGGCCCCGGACCGGCGCACCTGCTGGGGACCGACGAATCCGGACGCGACATCTATTCACGCATCATCCACGGCGCGCGGCCCTCGCTGCTGATCGGGGCCGCGGCCACCGCGATTGGCCTGGGCCTTGCCCTGGTGCTGGGCACGGTGGCCGGATTCGGCGGCAAGTGGCTGGACTTCGGGGTCGGACGGGTCCTGGAGGTGCTCTTTGCGCTGCCCGGCCTGCTGCTGGCACTGGTGTTCATTGCCCTGGCCGGACCCGGCGTGGGGACCACGGTGGTGGCAGTGGGACTGACCACCGCCCCCGGCTACGCGCGGATGATCCGCGCCCAGGTCATTGCCCTGCGCACCTCACCCATGGTCGAGGCCGCCACGGTGCTCGGGCGCTCCCGCGCCCGAATCCTGGGTACCCACATCCTGCCCAACGCCCTGGCCCCCATCGCGGTGCTGGGCACCCTGGGCCTGGGGCAGGCGGTGGTCTGGGCCGCGTCGCTGAGCTTCCTGGGCCTGGGCGCACCTCCCCCGGCCCCCGAATGGGGCGCCATGCTCTCGGCCGGTCGCACCTACCTGGCCCTGGCCTGGTGGATGACCTTCTTCCCCGGCCTGGCCATCGTGCTGGTGGCGGCAGCCTCCACCGTGCTTTCCCGGGCGCTGAAAGCGGCAGGTGCCCGATGAGTGCACCGGCACCGATCCTGCGGGTCGAGAACCTCGGCGTATCGTTCGACAAAACCCCAGTTGTCTTGGACGTTTCCTTCTCCGTCAACCCCGGTGAATGCCTGGCGCTGGTCGGTGAATCGGGCTCCGGAAAGTCAGTAACGGCACGCTCGCTGATTGGTTTGGCCGGGCCCGGATCCACCGTGCGCGCCGACGCACTGGAGGTGGCAGGGCTCGATGCCCGAGGCCTTTCGCAACGTGCCTGGCGAGGGATCCGCGGCAACAAGGTGGGATTCATCCTGCAGGACGCGCTCACCTCGCTCGATCCGCTGCGTAAGATCGGCAAGGAAATCGACGACACGCTGCGTCTGCATGG
The DNA here is from genome assembly GCF_046714615.1 of Paeniglutamicibacter sp. NCBI lineage: Bacteria > Bacillati > Actinomycetota > Actinomycetes > Micrococcales > Micrococcaceae > Paeniglutamicibacter > Paeniglutamicibacter sp. Next base: position 41,038 of record NZ_JBKKAP010000028.1, on the reverse strand, counting down.
CTCCGGATCCGGGGCCGCGCGCGCCGCCAGGGTTGTCCGGTTGCTGGAGTCGGTGGGCTTGGACGACCCGGTGCGCCGTGCCGGACAGCGTTCGGGCGAGCTTTCCGGCGGCATGCGCCAGCGAGCCCTGATCGCCTCGGCCATCGCGCTGGACCCTGTGCTGGTCATTGCCGACGAGCCCACCACGGCCCTGGATGCCACCATTGCCGCGGCGGTGCTGGATCTGCTGGGCGAACTGCGGGCCGAAGGTTCCGGCATGCTGCTGATCAGCCACGACCTGTCCACGGTGTCCAAGGTCGCCGACACCATTGCGGTGATGAGGGGCGGGCGCATCGTCGAAACCGGTCCGACAGAACGGATCCTGGGCGACCCACAGCATCCCTACACCAAGGCCTTGCTGGCAGCGGTGCCCGCCGGCAAGGCCCGCTTTGCGCGGCTCTCCCCCGCGACGGCCTCCCCCGCCGCGGTTGCGGCTCCGGCAACAGCCGGCGAATCCGACGTGCGTCCCGTGCTGAGCGCCCGCTCGCTGTCCCGGGCCTTCAAGGTGCCGGGGGCAGGCGACTTCCCGGCGGTGAAAAACGTGGACTTCGAGCTGCTGCCCGGCCGCACGCTGGGGGTGGTGGGCGAATCCGGGTCGGGCAAGACCACCACCGCCCGCATGGCCCTGGGGCTGTTGACCCCGGACACGGGATCCGTGGAGCTTTTCGGCGAACCCTGGAGTTCGGTGCCCGAGGCCCAAAGACGCACCCGCCGCTCCTCACTGGGCGCCATCTACCAGGACCCGCTTTCCTCCTTCGACCCGCGCCATTCGGTGGGGCAGGTGCTGGCCGACGCACTCAGTTTCGGGGCCACCCGCAATCCGCGCAAACACGCCGGGAGGATCGCCGAGCTGCTCTCCTTGGTGGGCCTGGCACCGGAGCTGTCGGCGCGGAACCCCACCACGCTTTCGGGCGGGCAACGCCAGCGCCTGGCCATCGCCCGGGCCCTGGCGCCGAACCCGCGCGTGCTGATTTGCGACGAGCCGGTCTCCGCCCTGGATGTCTCCATCCAGGCGCAGGTGCTGGACTTGTTGGACGATCTGCAGCGGCGCCTCGGGCTCGGTTATCTCTTCATTTCCCACAACATGTCGGTGATCAGGCACATGAGTGACTCGGTGCTGGTGATGCGCGCCGGGGAGGTCGTGGAGTCAGGTGCCACCGAGTCGGTGTTCACCGACCCGCAACACCCTTACACGCGCGCCCTGCTGGCGGCATCCCCGGGGCTTTCCCCCGTCCGCTGAGCGCGGCCAGGACCGGGTTCAGCTCCTGAGGTCCCGGACGAGGCCCGATTTCGCCGGTTTCCCGGCCTCGTCCAGCTGGCGGGTGCCGGTTTGGATGAGGATGTCATCGAGCTTCGGCAAGGCACGAATGAGGAACTGCCTTGCTTCCTCGATAACGGCCTCCACCTCGGAGAGTGCTGCGTCCTCGAGAACGACCATTGCCGTGCAGTGCAGCCGGTGGCCCACCCAGCGCAGCTGGATCCGTTCCGTGGCCAGGATCCCGGGAACGGATTCGAAGGCGTCCTCGGCCCTGGCCAGGAGATCGGGTTCGATGCCGTCCATGAGCCGGCGTCCGATGCTGCGCACGGTGCCGAAGAGCAGCACCATGATGGCGGCGGAAATGAGCAGGCCCACGATGGGATCGGCCAGCGGGAACCCGAGCATGGCGCCGACGGCGCCCAGGACAACCGCCAGTGAGGTGAATCCGTCGGTGCGGGCGTGCACCCCGTCGGCAACCAGTGCGGCGGAGCTGATCTTGCGCCCGATCCTGATGCGGTACATGGCCACTGCCTCGTTGCCGATGAAGCCGATGACCCCGGCGGCCAGCACCCAGCCCAGGTGTTGGAGCGGTTGCGGGTGGACCAGACGGGCGATGGATTGCCAGGCGGCGAGGACGGCGGAGAGGGCCACCACCATGACGATGAACAGGCCGGCCAGGTCCTCGGCCCGCCCGTAGCCAAAGGTGTAGCGGCGGTTGGCGGCCCGGCGGCCGAGGATGAAGGCAATCCACAGCGGCACTGCGGTGAGCGCGTCGGAGAAGTTGTGGATGGTGTCGGCGAGCAAGGCCACCGAGCCGCTGGCCATGACCACCGCCAGCTGCAGCACGGTGGTGCCCAGCAGGATGAACATGCTGATCTTCAGGGCACGGATGCCCTGGATGTTGGATTCCAGGGCGTCGTCGATCGAATCGGCGGAGTCGTGGGTGTGCGGGACGAACAGTTCAAAAAGCCACACCTTGAAACCGGAATGGTGTTTGTGGGAATGGCCGCCATGCCCATGCCCCTCGTGGTCATGATCATGCCCGTGGTCGTGTCCGTGCTGCCCGGGTTCCGCGCCGGGACTCATGTCGGTTGCTGTCCGCGTGCGTGGTGGGCGGGGGTGCCGCCCAGCGCGTGTTCGGCCTGGTGGATCGCGTCGACGACGAGCTGGCGGGCGTGCTCGTTTTCGAGGCGGTAAAGGACCTTGGTTCCTTCTTGGCGGGTGGCCACCATTCGGGCCAGGCGCATCTTGGCAAGGTGCTGTGAGACCGAGGCCGGGGTCTTGCCCAGAAGCTCGGCCAGCGCACCAACCGCCATCTCCCCGTTTCTGAGGGCCAGGATGATCCTCACGCGGGTCGCATCGGCGAGCATGCTGAACACTTCCACAGCCAGCTCTACGTACTGGCTGTCGGCATCCAGGGAACACACCTTGTTATCTGCATTCATACGCACATAGTTGCACAGCCCCACCCCGGGATCAAGCATTCGCCGACCGCACGAACCGTCACGGTGGCCGGTGGCACCACGCTCCCGCATTCAGGTTTGTACTACTTGTTACATTTCTAGATGTAACGATGTATCGTGATCGCATGACATGGATGGTATTGATTGTTCGCTTGACCGGAGCCAGCTCGCGACACCGCGTCGCCGTGTGGCGGGAGCTGCGCCGCATCGGGGCGGCCCCCGTTTCCCAGGGGGTGTGGACGGTTCCCGACACCCCGCACTTCAAGGAAGTGGTCGCGAAGGTCGAGGAACTGGCCCGGAAGGGGTCCGGAGACGTCATCGTGCTCTCCACCGCAACGGCCGGGGCACCCGGCGAGGAAGCGATGGTCTCCGCCTTCCGTACCCAGCGCCTCGAGGAATGGGGGGAATTCGACGGCGACTGCCGCAAGTTCGAGGACGAGATCGCCAAGGAGATCCGCATCGAGAAGTTCACGTTGGCGGAACTCGAGGAGGAGGAGCAAAGCCTCGATCGCCTGCGGCGCTGGCACCGCGAACTCAAGAGCCGCGACGTGTTGGAACTGCCGGAGGCGGGCGCGGCCGAGGCACACCTGAGGGCGTGCGGCGAAGCCCTGGACGAGTACGCCGACATGGTTTACGCCCGTCTGCACAGCGACGAATCCCCGGACGGGGCAGCTTTCGGCGGAAGGGGCTGAGCTGGAGGTGACAATGCTCGAAGTCCCGCTCGCTGCGGCCGGCGGGTTGCTGCTGGTCTACGCCGTGCTGCTGGCCCTGCTGTGGCGCCACGCGCGCAGGAACCCGGGCACCGTCGGCCTGGGCGATGCCCTGCGCCTGCTGCCGGATTTCCTGCGGTTCCTGGGCAGGCTCGTGGCGGACGGGGACCTGCCACGGGCACCGCGATTCATGCTGGTGCTGCTGCTGGCCTACCTTGCATCCCCAATCGACCTGGTCCCGGATTTCATTCCGGTGATCGGCTACGCGGATGACGTGCTGGTCGTGGCGCTGGTGCTGCGTCTGATTGTGCGCACCGCCGGACACCGGGCACTGGCCCGGAACTGGCAGGGCGCCGAGGCGGGGTTGCGGATCATCGAGCAATTGGCGGGCTTGCCGACCGCTGCGCCGGAGACCCACGGGACTGCCCGAAGCGACGGTGGCACGTGAAGCATCTCGACTGGTGGGGGCGATTCTTCCGGATCGGGATCATTGCAAAGGGGCTTGACGGTGTCTTGGAAGCCATCGGTGGGCTGCTTCTGTTATTCGCGACTCCCGGCATGCTCGACAAGCTCACCGTGGCGCTGACCCGAAATGAGCTTGCCGAGGATCCCGGCGACTTTATTGCCACCCGCCTGCTCCACGTCGCCAGCGACATTACCGATCAGGGAATCATCTTCGCCGCCGCGTATCTGCTGATTCATGGAGGCACCAAGGTCGTCTTGGTGATCGCCCTGCTGCGGAAACAGTTTTGGGCCTACCCATGGATGATCGCCATGCTCGTGGCCTTCATCGCGTACCAGGGCTACGAACTGGCCATCTCGCCAACAGCCGGCCTTCTGGCGCTCACCGCCTTCGATATCGCGGTCACGGTGCTGACTTGGCACGAATACCTCCGACGCAAGCACGGGCACGACGTGGCGCCCCGTTCCAGACATCGTTCAGAACCCACCTGAACACCACCGCAGCGATTGCCGCGGGGCAAGGCACCCTCGAGAGCTGCCTAGGACCTGCCGTCGGAGGCGGCCCCAACCTTCCCCGCATCGCGTCTCCCGGAACCGGGATTCCCGCCTCGCCCCCTGGCCACCGTCATGACCAGGTACACCGCGGCACCTGCCAGCACGCCCCAGAACGGGGACACGATGCCCAGCGGCGCGATGCCCGAGGCCGTGACAATCAGGGTGACGATGGCGGCCTCGATGGCCGACGGGCCGTGCCGGCCCGCATCGAGCATGTCCAGCAGCGAACCCTGCAGCGCACCGAGCAGGGCCACCCCGGCCATGGCGGTGATCAGCTCGCCGGGAACGGCGGCAAACAGGTCAAGGATCGTGTCGCTGAACAGCCCGAAACCAATGAAGAACAAGCCACCGGCAGCCCCCGCAATGTATCGCCTGGCCGGATCCTCATGCGCCTCGCGCCCGCAGCAGATGCCCGCGGTAATGGCGGCCAGGTTGATCGCGTGGGATCCGAACGGGGCAAAGAGCACGCTGGCCACGCACGTGCCGCTCAGCAGCAGCCGGTCGTTGGGTGCATAGCCACTGGTGCGCATCATGACCAGTCCCGGGCCGTTCTGCCCCGCCATGGTCACGATCAGCAGCGGGACGGAAATGCCCATGATGGCCTGGATCGAGAACGTGGGCACGGTGAACAACGGGGTGGTCAGGGCGAGCGACAGCTCGGGGCTCTGGGCATGCCCGGCAACCATGGACAGCACGACGCCGACCACGAGGGCGGTCGGCACCGCGTACTTGGGGAACAGGCGCCGGCCGGCAAAATATGCCACCACCAAACCGCCGGCAACCAGTGGCGAGACAAGCACCGCCTGGGTGACATTCAGGACGAAGGGCAACAGCACCCCGGCCAGGACCGCGGCCAGGATCGGGCGGGGAACCGCGGCAAGCAGCCGGCCAAAGAGCCCGGTGAGGCTGAGCACCAGGCCCAGCAGCCCGGCCACAATGTAGGCGCCGATGGCTTCGGAAAATTCATAGTCGCCCAGCACCGTCAACAGCAGCGCCGAGCCGGGCACCGACCAGGCCACCACGACGGGCTGGCGCGTGAAAAGGCTCAGCACCAGGCCCACGATTCCGCTGCCCACCGACACCGCCCACACCCAGGAGGCGGTCTGTGCCGAATCCAGGCCCGCACGCTCGGCGGCCTGGATGATGACCAGCATCGGTCCGGCATAGGAAACGGCCACGGCGATGAACCCGGCGCAGACGGCACTGATCGAGACATCGCCCAGGATCCCGGGCAGGCGGGTGCGACGGCCTCGGATCCCGGCTCCGGATTGGTTGCGCTTGGGCACGATTGGAGCCGCCTTTCGGGTGGAGGGAAACGGCACGGTTTCCAGTGGCGGCGCAAGGCCCCGGCCCGGAAAGAACCATTTGGGGCCCAACGCTACGGTGCGGGTGGGTGCCAGACAAATATCCAGATGAGTGTGATTGATATCGCCATCCACTCAATAGGTACCCCCCTAGGTCAAGCCTAGGCATATGCCCAGTGTGAGGTCACGCACATCCTGACATGGTGTATCTCATGGTTTCGCCACCCACCGGGTGGACCAGGGCGCCAGCGCCCGCTACGAAGGATGGAGCACTCCATGACAGAAACACTTGATACCGTCTCGGCCCTGCTTGATGATGCACTGGTTGACAGCCCGGAGACCGGCGTCTTCCGCGCCAACCGAAATATCTTCACCGACGAAGAGATCTTCGACCTCGAGATGAAGCACATCTGGGAGGGCAACTGGATCTACCTGGCCCACGAATCCCAGATCCCCAACATTGGCGACTACTTCACCACCAACATGGGCCGCCAGCCCATCGTGATTTCGCGCAACAAGGAAGGCGTGCTCAACGCCCTCATCAACGCCTGCAGCCACCGCGGTGCGATGCTGTGCCGCCGCAAGACGGATAACCGCACCACGTTCACCTGCCCGTTCCACGGCTGGACCTTCAACAACTCCGGCAAGCTGCTCAAGGTCAAGGACTCCCGCGGCGCCGGCTACCCGGAGGGCTTCAACAAGGACGGCTCGCACGACCTGACCAAGGTCGCCCGCTTCGAGTCATACCGCGGCTTCCTCTTCGGCTCGCTGAACGCGGACGTCAAGCCGCTGACCGAGCACCTCGGCGAATCCACCAAGATCATCGACATGATCGTGGACCAGTCCCCCGAGGGCCTTGAGGTCCTGCGCGGTTCCTCGACCTACACCTATGACGGCAACTGGAAGCTCCAGGCGGAAAACGGCGCCGACGGTTACCACGTCTCTGCCACCCACTGGAACTACGCCGCCACCCAGGCCCGCCGCAGCGCCGGCGAATCCACCAACACCACCAAGACCATGGATGCCGGTGGCTGGGACAAGCAGGAAGGCGGCTACTACTCCTTCGAGAACGGCCACCTGCTGCTCTGGACCGAATGGCTGGACCCGGCCAACCGCCCGCTCGCCGAGAAGCGCGACGAGCTCGTCGCCAAGTACGGCGAAGCCAAGGCCGACTGGATGATCGGTGTCTCGCGCAACCTCTGCCTGTACCCGAATGTATACCTGATGGACCAGTTCTCCTCGCAGATCCGCGTCTTCCGCCCGGTCTCCGTGGACCAGACCGAGGTCACCATCTACTGCATCGCCCCGGTCGGCGAATCCGACGAGGCCCGCGCCAACCGCATCCGCCAGTATGAGGACTTCTTCAACGCCTCGGGCATGGCCACCCCTGATGACCTGGAGGAGTTCCGCTCCTGCCAGAAGACCTACCTGGCCACCGCCGCCAAGTGGAACGACCTCTCCCGCGGACAGGCACACCAGATCACCGGCGCCGACGAGAACGCCAAGAAGATCGGCCTGGAGCCGATCTCTTCCGGTGCACGCACCGAGGACGAGGGCCTGTACCCGATCCAGCACGGCTACTGGCTGAACACCATGCGCCAGGCCGTCGCCGCCGAAGCCGCCTCCACCACCACCGGCACCACCGAACAGGGGAACCACCATGACTGCAACCACTAACGACATCGTCACCACGGTCACCACCGGCGCCGGCGAGCTCGGGATCGAGGAGATCAAGCAGTTCCTCTTCCGCGAGGCCCGTTTCCTGGACGACCGCGACTTCGATCGCTGGATCGACTGCTACCACCCCGAGGCCACCTTCTGGATGCCGGCCTGGGCCGATGACGACAAGCTCACCGAGGACCCGCAGCGCGAGATCTCGCTGATCTTCTATGCGAACCGCGGTGGCCTGGAAGACCGTGTCTTCCGCATCAAGACCGACCGTTCCTCGGCCACGTCCCTGCCGGAGCCACGCACCGGGCACAACATCTCCAACGTGGAGATCGTGTCCGTCGACGGCGACAAGGTCGACGTGCGCTTCAACTGGTTCACGCTGTACTACCGCTACCAGAACGTCGACACCTACTTCGGCACCTCGTTCTACACCATCGACTACTCCGGCACCCAGCCGGTGATCATGTCCAAGAAGGTCGTTTTGAAGAACGACTACATCCACCACGTGGTCGACATCTACCACATCTAGTCCCACTCGGGCCCGTTCCTCGGCCCCGGAGACTGGCGTGCGGGGGCGTTGATTCGCCTCCGCACCACGACCTTGCACCACTGGCTGCACCCCCAGCACTATTTTGAAAAGAGCCCCCTCATGACCTATCAGGTTGCCCTCGCCTTCGAGGACGGTATTACCCGGTTCATTAAAGTTGGACCGCGCGAAACCGTCGCCGACGCCTCCTACAAGGCACGGATCAATATCCCGCTTGACTGCCGCGACGGCGCCTGCGGCACCTGCAAGGCCTTCTGCGAATCCGGCACCTTCGACGGCGGCGACTACATCGAGGAGGCCCTGACCGACGACGAAGCCGAGAAGGGCTTCTGCCTCCCCTGCCAGATGGTCCCCGAATCCGACCTCGTGCTGCAGATCCCCACGACCTCGGCTGTCGCCAAGACCGCTGCCACCACCTACTCCTCGACGCTGACCGAGATCCGCCGCATCTCCGAGACCACCTACGCCTTCAGCCTCGAGATCGAGAACCGCGACGAGCTTTCCTTCCTGCCCGGCCAGTACGTGAACATCGAGGTTCCGGGCTCCAACGGCCAGACCCGCTCGTACTCCTTCAGCTCCGGCCCGGAGGTCTCCACCCTCTCCTTCCTGATCCGCATCACCGATGGCGGATTGATGTCCACCTACATGCGCGACGTCGCGGCCGTCGGGGATGCGATCAACTTCACCGGCCCGATGGGCAGCTTCTTCCTGCGCGAGCCCAAGCGCACGGCCCTGCTGCTGGCAGGCGGCACCGGCCTGGCACCGCTGCTTTCCATCCTGGAAAAGCTCACCGGCATGCAGAACCAGCACCCCGTCCACCTGATCTACGGCGTCAACACCGACACCGACCTGGTCGAGCTGGAGGCGCTGGAAGACTACAAGGCACGCATCGACGGCTTCACCTTCGACACCGTCGTCGGCGACCCGGCCAGCAGCGCGGAAAAGAAGGGCTACGTCACCAACCACTTCGAGCCCCACCACCTGGCCGAGGGCGACGTCGACATCTACCTCTGCGGCCCCCCTCCCATGGTCGAGGGCGTCCGCCGCCACCTGGAGGCCGAGGGCCTCAAGCCGCAGAACTTCTACTTCGAGAAGTTCGCCCTGGCCGTCACCCCCGAGGCAGCCGCAGCACCGGCGGCACCCGTTGCCGAAGCACCGGCTCAGGAAGCCGCAGAGACTCCCGCAGCCCTGCCTGCCTACGAAATCGGCGAAGAGCACGCAACCTTTCAGGCGCAGTTCGACGCGCGCATGGCCCTGGAACTGGCCATCGTTGAACTGACCATGGGCAAGCTGACCCCGGAGCAGCTCGTTGAGTTCAAGGTCCTGGCGGAGTTGGCCGGCAAGACCCTGGACGGCGAGAAGTTCGTCAGCTCCGAGGCATTCACCGTCACCAACGAGGCCTTCCACCAATTCCTGTTCAACTGCGTCGGCAACGAGCACCTGCTGCAGGCCTACAAGCGCCTCGAGGTGCCGGCGACCATGGCCAAGGTGCTGCGCAAGGAGCACTGGATCGACGGAGCCGTCGACGCCGACCACTTGGCAATCGTCGCCGCCTTCGAGGCCAACGACCAAGCAGCTGCCCGCAAGGCGATTATCGCCCACAACGAGCACGCCAAGGCCACCATGGCAGCAGCGTCACGGAACCCCCTCTCATGAGCGCCGACAACGGTGCGGTGAACGAGACCGCAGCGGCCGGATTGCCCGATTCCTTCCATGCGGGACGCTTCGCCTCCAAGGTCGTGCTCATCACCGGTGCGGCCCAGGGCATTGGCTGGGCCGTGGCCCGGCGGATTGCCGCCGAAGGCGGGGACCTGGTCCTGGTGGACCGCTCCCCGCTGGTCCACGACGTCGCCGAGGGTTTGCGGACCCACGGTGTCAATGCGCTGAGCGTGACAGCGGACCTCGAGGCCTTTGAGGGCGCGATGTCCGCGGTCACCGCCGCGGTCACCGAATACGGCCGGATCGATGTGCTCATCAACAACGTCGGCGGGACCATCTGGGCCAAGCCGTTCGAGCACTACGCCCCGGAGGAGATCAGCAAGGAAATCCAGCGTTCGCTCTTCCCGACCCTGTGGATGTGCCGCGCGGCGTTCCCTGAAATGATCAAGGCCGGATCCGGAACCATCGTGAACGTTTCCTCGGTGGCAACCCGCGGGCTCAACCGCGTCCCGTATGCGGGAGCCAAGGGCGGGGTCAAGGCCATCACCTCGGCCCTCGCCATGGAAGGTGCCGCCCACGGAATCCGCGTGGTGGCCACCGCCCCCGGCGGAACCGAGGCACCGGAACGCCAAGTCAAGCGGGGTCCATCCCCCGCAGGCGAGCAGGAAAAGGCCTGGTACCAGCAAATCGTGGACCAAACCATCGATTCAACCCTCATGAAGCGCTACGGAACCCTCGACGAACAGGCAGGTCCCATTGCGTTCCTGGCCTCCGACGAGGCTTCCTACATCACCGGCAGCACGTTGGCCGTAGCCGGAGGAGACCTCGGCTAGTTAGGTACCTTCCATGGCGTGCAGGCGGCGGTTCCCCCGCCGCCTGCATGCCATCCAGGCCCGCCGCTCGAGATTCCCTCGAGTCACGGCTTCCACCCCGCGGCCCACCGCCGCGGCATTTATCCGTGCCCCGCATACCCGCACATTGTCGTGCGCCCGGGGCCCATAAAAATATGGAGCAAATCGTGAAATCACCGGAAGCAAGCGCCACCAAGAAACAACAAAACACCGTCCACTGGGTGGTGGCCATCGCCGCCATCGCCCTGGTCTTCGACGGATACGACCTGGTCGTATACGGAACCATCGTTTCCACCCTGCTCAACGATCCCACCCAGCTCGGCCAAATCGGCCCTGCCACCGCAGGTGTGCTGGGCAGCTGGGCCCTGTTCGGCGTCATGGTCGGCGCCTTGGTCACCGGCGCGGTGGGCGACTACCTCGGCCGCCGGAAAATCATGATCACCGGCATCGTCTGGTTCTCCGTGGGCATGGGCCTGACCGCCCTGGTTCCGAACGTCATCGCGTTCGGCGCCCTGCGCTTCTTCACCGGGCTTGGCGTCGGCGCACTCGTGGCCACCGCCGGTGCGGTCGTGGCCGAATTCGCACCCAAGGGCAAGCGCAACTACTACAACGCCATCGTCTACTCCGGCGTCCCGGTGGGCGGGGTCCTCGCCTCGCTGCTGGCCATCGTCCTGCTGGACCTTGTCGGCTGGCGCGGGCTCTTCCTCATCGGCGCCTCGCCCATCCTCTTCCTGCTTCCCATGGCGCTGGCGAAGCTGCCCGAGTCCCCGCAATGGCTGATGGCCCGCGGCCGCACCGAGGAAGCCGAGCGCGTCTCGATCCGCACCGGCGTCCCGATCGCCGCCCCTGCCCCCGCGCACGGTGCCCACGCATTGGCATCCGAACCAGTCGACACGAAGATCGGTTTCCGGGCACTGGCCTCCAAGAAGTACGCCCTGCCAACCCTATTGCTGGGCCTGATGAGCTTCGCCGGCCTGATGCTGACCTACGGCCTGAACACCTGGCTGCCGCAGATCATGACCCAGTTCGGCTACGGCAAGTCCTATTCGCTCGCCTTCCTGCTGGTGCTCAATGCCGGCGCCGTCTTCGGCGGGTTGATCGCCTCCGTGGGCGCCGATCGCGTCGGTGCCAAGCGCGTGGTTTCCACGACGTTCTTCCTCGCCGCGGTGGCCATGGTGATGCTGACCCTGCAGCTTCCCTTCGGAATCCTGCTCGCGCTGGTTGCCGTGGCAGGCGTGGGAACCATCGGCACGCAGGTGCTGATCTACGGGTTCGTGTCCAACTTCTACAACAGCGCCGCCCGCGGCGCCGGGGTTGCCTGGTGCGCCGGGTTCGGCCGACTGGGCGGCATCTTCGGCCCGTTGATCGGCGGACTGCTCATCGCTGCAGGCGTGCAGAACCACGTCGCCTTCTACGTCTTCGCCGCAGTTGCTATCGTTGGTGCAATGGTGACCGCCTTTGTTCCCTTGCGCAATTCCGAGACCCAGTTGCCGACGAGTTCCTCGGCACGGGTCAAGATCGCTAAGTAACCATAGGCCGGGTGGACAACCGGTCACTGGGGGCTGCGTGAACAACGGTGTTCATGCGGCCCCCATCTTTTTACCTTGAAAGGTTGGCTGCGGCGGATCCATGCATCAACAACGAACAATGGCACTCCTGGGACGGCTGCTGCATATGGCCGAGGCCGGTGCTGCCCAGCTGGTGGTTGTCAGCGGCCCGGCAGGGTGCGGAAAAAGCACCTTGGTTCGGCGCTTCATGGACAACAACAAACACCTTGCCTCGTGGATTTCCGCAGGGGCACGGTGGGAAAAGGACATCCCCGGATCAGCCCTGCAGGAATTGCTCGGCCCAAGCGATGCGGTAGCCGAGAAGCCACTGCCCGAACGCCTGCTCGCCTTCATCCAAAACGCAGGCAAGCACAGCGGAATCCTTCTGCTGGAAAACCTGCAGTGGACCGATGCCCAGTCCCTCGCCGCGCTCCTGTATGCCTGGCGACGGCTCCGCACGGAAAAGGTGCTGATCATCCTCACCCTCCGCCAGGAGGAAGCCGCATTCCTTCCGCCCGGGGCCCGCGAACTCCTGGAAGCACCGCACTGCACCACCATCGAACTGGATCCCCCAACCGCCGCGGGCTTGAAGGAAATTTCCGTTTCCAGGCTCGGCGTGGAGCTCTCGGCGGCCGCGGCCGACCAGCTGGCCACCTACACCGCGGGCAACATCCACACCGCATTGGAACTGATCCGGGAAAACCCCGACGAAACCTGGAACCACCTGAACCATCGGTTCCCGGCGCCACGGGCCGTGTCTGCAGAAGTTGCCGAGCGGCTTCACGCCCTGTCGACGCAGGCCCGATCCGTCATCGAGGCCGCCGCCATCCTCGGCAATGGGTCCCGGCTGGATGCGGTCGTCGCCCTGGCCGAGGTCGGCGAACCCTTGCCCCTGGTGGAAGAATGCGTGGCTTCTTCTCTCGTGGAGGTGGCTGGCAGCGGCGGAAACCTCTCCCTGATGTTCACCGGGAACATCAAGCACATGGCCGTCTACCACCTGATCCCCCTCTCTCGGCGTTTGGCGCTGCACGCCGCCGCTGCCGCCCTGGGCGAATGCGCGGGTGACGCCCTGGCCCACCGCGCCGATGCCACATTGCTTTCCGATCCTGCGTTGTCGCACCAGCTCGAACTCTTCGCAGAGAACCAGGCGGGCAAGGGCGAGTGGTCCTCCGCCGCAGCCGCCCTGCACCGGGCTGCCCACCTCGCAACCAACGCTGCCCAACGCGAGCCGCTGTTGCTCAAGGCCGTCGATGCCACGGTGGCAGCCGGCGAGCTGCCCCGCGCCCTGGCCTATTCCGAGGAACTGGCTTCCCTGGCCGCCAGCCCCGAGAGCGACCTGCTCTCCGGGTACATTGCCATCCTCCAGGGCCAGGCGCTGACCGCGGACCGTTGGCTCTCCCGCGCGTGGACGGGTGCCGAGGAGGCCCGGCAAACCGGGATCATGGCGACCGTTTCCCAGCGCCGGGTCCTTGACTCGTTGGGCAGGCTGGATGGGTTCAGGCTCGTCGAGTGGGCCGAGCGGACGCTGGAGCTGGCCGATGAGGGAAGCCCGGTCGCCGTGGAATCCTCGGCCATCCAAGGCCTGGGACTGGGCATGCTCGGGCGGGGTCTCGAGGGCGAGAAGATATTGGCCCGGATGCTCGCCACCCTGCCCACCGGCGCCCAGCGCCAGCGCGCCGAAATGGCCATGGGTTGGCTGCATGTGGCCGGGGACCAGATTGAGTTGGCCCGGCACGAACTGATGATTTCCAGTTCCACGGACTACACGGAAGGTTCCCACCGAATTGCCCTGTGGGCCAGGGCGTGGCTGGCCCGGGCCGAGTACTCCGCCGGCGACTGGGACCAGGCGCTGGAGACCGTGCGGGCAGGCGTCGCGCTCCAGGAACGATCCGGCATCGAGCTGGTTCGCCCGCTGCTGCACTACACCGCGGTGCAGATCCATGCCATGCGCGGCGAGCAGGAGGATGTCGAGGCGCATCTGGCCAAGGCCTGGGCCAGGACCGGAAGCTACGAGGTGATGCAGGTGCCCTACCGGATGGCCAGGGCGGCGGCGGCCCGGGCCCGCGCGGACTACGACGAGGTCATCCTGGCCTTGGAGCCCCTGTTGCTGCTGGACCGCTCGCGCGGAATCGACGAGCCGGGATTCTGGCCGTGGCACGACATGTACGCCGATGCCTTGGTGCGCAAGGAGCGCTTCGACGAGGCCCTGGAATTCATGGATCCGCTCATGGGCGCTGCCCGCAAGCGGAAGCACCGATCGACCATCGCACGTTTTTTGGTGGTGCGCGGGCAGGTGCTCGGTTCGCACGGCGACCTGGAGGGATCGCGCGATGCCTTCGAGGACGCGCTGGCCCAGTTGCAGGGCCTCACGCTGCCGGTCCTGCGGGCCAACATCGAGTATGCCTACGGGCAATCATTGCGGCGCGCCGGGAAGCGCGGCGAATCCGCCGGTCCGCTGACCCGGGCGCTCGCGGGTTACACCCAGTTGGGGGCCACGATCTACATCGAGCGCTGCAACCGCGAGTTGCAGGCCACCGGAATCAGCGTCCCTCGCCGGGACGCCGCGGACTGGTCCTCGCTCACCTCCCAGGAAAAGGCGGTGGCCTCGCTGGTCTGTGCGGGGGCCAGCAACAAGAAGGCCGCCGAGGAGCTTTTCATCGGCTCCAAGACGGTCCAGTACCACCTGACCAGGATCTACGCGAAGCTCGGCGTGACCTCGCGCACCGAGCTGGCCGCCCGGTACCGGGACAACGAGCGCTGAGCATATGCAGGCCCGTTTCCCCGGCGTAGCCTGAAACCATGGGATCCGAGGTCAGGAAGCTCAGGCTAGCCACGGGCATCGAGGTGCCGTGTTTCATCGACGGCGACCCGGCTGCCAAACCACTGATGTTGCTGCATGCGTGGGGGGAATCCTTCGAAAGCTTCGACCGCCTGGCACCCCTGCTTGCCGGCTTCAGGGTCTACGCGCCCGACCTTCGAGGCCAGGGAGATGCGGACAAGCCGGCGGACGGCTATTCGCTGGCGGAGCAGGCGGCGGATGCCGCCGCGATCCTCCAGGCCCTCGAAGTTCCGCGGGCCTTCATACTCGGTTCCTCGAGTGGCGGATACGTGGCGCAGGCGCTGGCCGTGGACCACCCGGAGAGCGTCGCGGCACTGGTGCTGGTGGGCGCGCCCCTGAGCCTGCGGGGACGGCCGGCCTTCGCGGACGAGGTCGAGGCCCTCACGGATCCCGTCGATGTGGCGTGGGTCCGGGATTCGCTGTCTTGGTTTCCCCTGCTGCACGAGGTTCCCGCATGGTTCATCGATGACCGGGTGGACGACGGAACCAGGATGCCCGCGCACGTGTGGAAATCCATTCTTGGCGGTTTGTGCTCCGCCGCCCCGCCCACCGAATCGGGAACCATTGATGCACCCACGCTGATCCTGTGGGGCGGCCACGACCACCTGCTTTCCCTGGCGGATGAGGAGATCCTGGCCGCACGCATCGCGGGGTCGGTCCTGAAGGTCTATCCGGACGCGGGGCATCTGGTCCTGTGGGAATGCCCGGAGCGGGTGGCGGCAGACGCAATGGAGTTTCTTGGCGCGCTCGGTTGAGCTGTGGCGGTGCGACACGTGGTGAGAGCCGGTTCGGCATTTCCGGGCCCATCGGTTCAGCCCACATGCATTGCCTCAATGTCCGGCAGGAACCAAGGACAAACATGGGAAGGGCCCAAGACAGCGCCTTTGCCGTCTTGGGCCCTTCCCAATGTGTCCGTACTGCTTGGGACGAAAGTTTAGGCGGCGAGCAGTGAGATGTGGTGTTCGGTGGACTGCAGTCCGGGCCGGGACAGGTCGCGTTCGGCTTCGGGCATCCACCCGGTCCAGGCCCAGTGGTTCAGATCCTGGACGGTGTCGGTGGTGGTCCCCAAGATGTTCGCGGGCCGGTGTTCTCCTGCGGTCTTTCGCCGTGTTGAGACAAACATGGTGTGCTCCTTTGTGGCCAAGTAATGCATGGATTGATCAATTGATGGGTGGGTGATCCGCGCCGTTGGGTGGCGAGGCTCAGTGCTGCTGCGGGACAATCGGCTGGAAGAACTTGGCGCCGGCGAACCAGCTGTCATCCTGCCCGTCCCCGAGCCGCTCACCGATTTGGTGGAACGAGCCCTCGTGGAAGAGCAGCGGGTCCGCGTCTCCCACTGTCAGCGAGCGAACTTCGCCAACCACGATGATGTGGTCGCCGCCGTCGTAGTTGTTCCACGCGCGGCATTCCAGCGTGGCTGCGTTGCCCACCAGCACCGGGACGTTTCCGTTCAGGACCCATTCCGGTTCGCGGTCATTTGGTTCGCCGGCGAAGTGCTTGGCGACCTCCAGCTGGTCTGCCGAGAGGATGTTGATGGCGAAGGACGACCCGTCCAGATGCTTGGCGGCCCTTGAGCTGCGAGTCAAGATGATTTGGGCCAGCGGCGGGTCCAACGACACCGCGGCGAACGCCGTCACCATGGCGCCGTAGGGGTTGCCGTCTGTCCCCTGCGTGGTGACCACAGTGACGCCGGTGGTGAATTGGCCAAATGCGCTCCGCAATTGGCTCGCATCCACCGAGTTCAACATGGTTTCCTGGGTCATTGCTGCTTCTCTTTCACATGGAATTTCCGGGATACGAACGTGGTCTTGGTGTTGCCTTGGTACCCGGCGGCGGCGCCGCGAGCGGCATCCCGGAAAGTGCGGTGGTACGACAACGGCGGGGTCCCCCGTATGCCTACCGGGAGCCCCGCCGTGACGAGGTGTGTGAGGACCCTACTTGGCTTCGGGGTCAAGCACGAAGTCGTAGGTGGTCTGCACGCCGGCACCCTCGGTGGCCGGCTGGATGTCGAGCAGCAGTTCCGGCTTCACAGCGGTTGCGATGTCGTCGTCGTTGTGCGCGTCGCCCGGGAAGTACAGCTGGGCGGTCAACAGCTCGTGACCCGGGGCCGAGACCTTCAGGTGCAGGTGGGCCGGACGCCAGGCGTGCCAGCCGGCGGCGGCGATCAGCTGGCCGCAGGCGCCGTCGGTCGGGATCTGGTACGGGGCCGGCTGCATGGTGTCGATGTGGAAGTTGCCTTCCTCGTCGGCGATGAAGCTGCCGCGCAGGTTCCATTCCGGGATGTTCGGGGCGAACTGCGAGTAGAAGCCATCTTCGTCGGCGTGCCACAGTTCGACCTTGGCGTTGGACAGCGGGCTGCCGTCGGTGCTGCGGACCTGGCCCTGGAAGAGCAGTGGGGTGCCCTTCTCGTCGTCGCGCATCTCGATCTTGGCCGGGGATTTCTGCTCCGGCGCTTCGGGGATGTAGTACGGGCCCTCGATGGAGCCCTTGTTGCCCTCGCGGTGGTCGGTGGCGACTTCCTCGACGGAGTGCTCGAGCCATACGTCCATGAACAGCGGCCATTCGCCGTCTTCGCCGACCTGGATCAGCCATGCCTTCAGTGCGTTGAACTCGTCGTAGGTCACGCGCTCTTCGAGGACGATGTCATTGGCAGCCTTGATCAACTTGCTGGCCAGCAGGTTGACGCGCTCGACGTCGGCCGCGATGGCAGAGGTCTTGCCGGACTGGCGGAAACGGTCGGTGGCTGCGTTGCCTGAGGCGGCTGCGCTGGCGGTGGTTTCGGTGATCACGAGTTGCTCCTTCTATCTCCCGCTGAGGGGGTGTTGATGCACTGGTCAGGTATCACAGGGTGCGGTGATAACAGTCACAGCGACTTTGCATGTATTCAATGTATGTCGCTTATTGAGAAGAGGGAAATACTTTTTTCGACTCTATTCATATCCTAGGCATCTTAGTAGGCACTTGGCGGCCGCCGGGGCGTTTCAACCGCACGAAGCTGCTGCACAACGCGGCCTCTCGGGAAGAGGCCACCCGAAGGGGACTCGCTGATCTGCAAGCCTTCCGCGAGGCATCGAACGCCCCAGAGACGGGGGGAATACGCAAGGCCGGCCGGGAATCTACGGACAGCGCCAACAGGGCAAAGAAGTGGGCCGCGCCTTGAAGACGCGGCCCACCTTCGCCGTGCGCTTGCGGCGATATCGCCGCCGATCCGCCTAGCGGATCGAGTTCGGGTGCTTTGCCAGCGGCGTGACCTTGATCTTCATGTACGGGTACATCGGGAATCCACTGAGGATCTGGTGCAGCTCGTCATTGGATTCAACATCGAACAGCGAGTGGTTGGCGTACTCGCCGACGATGCGCCAGATGCCGGCCATCTTGCCGCTGCCCTGCAGCTGGCCCGAGTATTCCTTCTCCTGGACCTGGAAATCGGCGATTTGTGCCTCGGTCAGGTGGGCCGGGAAGGTTACGTCCATGCGGGCTAGGAATATCATGTCTTCTCCTGGATTAGGCGTGATTGATGAGTGCTAGTTCTGGCGGTAGCGGGTGAGCTTGTTTTCGTCGATGGCAGCGCCCACACCGGGGACGTTGCGCACCGAGATGCGGCCGCCGTCGATTCGGATCGGCTCGGCGAGAAGGTCATCAGCCATGTCCAGGAAGTTGGACAGCTCGCCGGCGCGGCGCGTGGTGGCCTCGTGGGCGGCGCCGAAGGTGACGGTGGCCAGCGACCCGACCTGCGTATCGATCTGGTTGCCCATTGTGACATCCACGCCGAGCCCGGTGCACAGGCCCAGGATCTCGGTGGCCTCGGTAAACCCGCTGCGGGCGGTCTTGATGCAAATCGCGTTCGAACCCCCGGAGAGCAATTCGCGGGATACATCTCCGGCCGTGGGAACCGATTCGTCGCCCACGATGGGGATCGGGGACTTCTCCACGAGTCTGCGGCGGCTCATGGCTTCCTTCGCATCGCAAGGTTCTTCCAGCGCCGTCAGGCCCAGGCCCTCGGTGCGGCGCAGGACTTCCATGGCCTCGTTGGCACTCCAGCCGCGGTTGGCGTCCAGGTAGAGTTCCACATTGTCGCCGAGTCCGGCGCGCAAGACGTGGCAGGCCTCGATGTCCAGGGCCAGCGGGCGGCGCCCGACCTTCAGCTTGAAGGTGGTGATGCCGTACTCCTCGCCGAAGCGCAGGGCCTCGTCGAGCAGTTCCTGCGCCGGGCGGAAACCAAGCATGTGCGAGACGCGCATCGAGTCGGTGTAGCCGCCCAGCAACTTGTGCACCGGGGTGCCCAATGCCTTGCCCATCAGGTCCCACAGCGCGATGTCGACAGCGCCCTTGGCCACCTGGTTATGAATGGTCCGCGCCATCACCTCGTGCACCTTGCCGCGGTCGAAGGGATCGAGTCCGATCAATTGCGGCGCGAAGACCTTGTCGATGATGGTGATGATCGATTCCTGGGTCTCGCCATAGGTGTAGGGCCGCGGCGGGGCATCAGCCTCGCCAACCAGGCCCTCGTCCGAGTGGATGCGCACCAGCACGTGCTCAGCGTCGGTGACCTGCCCGCTGGCAAACTTGAGCGGGTGGTTATAGGGAATCGAGTAGGGGATCGCTTCGATGCGTAGGATCTTCACGCCGTGTTTCCTTCCGTGGGGGCTGGACTTTCAAAGAGGTCCAAGAACTTTTTCAGCAGGGGGGTTTCGTTGTCCGTCTTCCAGGCGACGGCCAAGTCGACCGCCGGCGCGTTGCGCAACTGGCGGAAGACGATGCCCTGCAGTCCGAACATGCGGCGGGCCGTGGGGACCAGGGCGACGCCCATCCCGGCTGCGACGAATGACAGCAGGGTCGAGGTTTCCCTGGTTTCCTGGATGACTTGTGGGCTGAATCCAGCCTTCCGACAGGCTTCAGTGGAGATCGCATGCACCGCAGATGACAGCGGGTAGGTGATGAAGGGTTCATCGGCCAGGTCTGCGAGATCAAGCAACCCGCGCGAGGCCAACTCGTGGTCCTCGGGCAGGGCCACGACCAGTTCATCCTTCTCCAGGAACTTCAGGCTCAATTGGTGCGAACGGATCGGCGGGCGCAACACCGCGACATCCACGCGCTGCTCTTCAAGTGCGATTTCCATTTCCGGCGTGAGCATTTCTCCGTACACGCTCAGACGCAGGCCAGGCATGTGGATCTTGGCGGCCTGCACCATCATGGGCATGAGGCGGTACGTGGCGGTGCCGGAGACCCCGACCCGCAGCACGCCACTGGCGCCTTGGCCCACAAGTTTGACGTCCTGTTCGAGCTTCTCGATCTCGGCCAGCAACAATCGGGCCCGGGCCAGGAGCAGTTCGCCGGCCGCGGTGAGGTCGACCTTACGCGTGGTTCGCACCAACAGCTGGGTGCCCAACTGCTCTTCGAGCGACTTGATCTGCTGGGACAGCGGAGGCTGGGCCATGTGCAGTCGTTGGGCCGCACGTCCGAAGTGTTTTTCCTCGGCCACCGCAATGAAGTAACGCATTTGACGTACTTCCACGTCGTCCACCTCCGGTCGTGGGGCACCAATGTGCACCATTGACAGATTAGGACGCAAAGATTACTTATGGGAAATACATGTTCTAGCTTGATTCAGAGCTTAGGAGTATCAGTGCTCGGTACGAGTGGCCGAACGGTGAGATGCGGGACACGGAAGGCGCCCCCGTTCCGGCGCCTAGGTGGTCGACATGTCGGCTGAACGCGCCGCCGCGATGAACGCTTCGATCAGCCTGACATCCTTGGTTCCGCGGCTGGATTCGACCCCGGATGAGACGTCCACCCCTGCAGGGCGAAGCGTGCCCACCAGGTGGGCGACATTCCCCGGGTTCAGCCCCCCGGCCAGGATCCAGGTTCCGGCAGGGGGCGCTGCGACGAGCTCCGAGGCATCAAAAGTGACGCCGGCACCGGGCTCGACTGCGTCAAGCAGGATCCGCCCGGATTCCCAGCGCTTTCGTTCCGCATCGTCCAGCCCGCGGTAGCCGTCGATGGAGAAGGCACGCAGCGTAGCAAACCCCTGCGCCTGCAGGGCCTCGAGATCCGCGTACGGTTCATTGCCGTGCAATTGGACGCTGCCCACACCTGCTCGGCGGGCGACGTCAATGACTTCCTCGACCGGCTGGTTGCGAAAGACACCGACGGTCTCGACGTGCTCCGGCACCTCGGCCACGAGGCACTTCACGAGTTCCGGCTCGACGGTGCGCGGACTGCCGGGCGCAAAAACGAATCCCACCGCGTTGGCGCCGGCGGCAACCGCCGCAGCGACAGTCTCCGGTGTGCGAAGTCCACAGATCTTGACGTACAGCTCGTGATTCACTCGGTTCTTCCACGTCGGCTCGGTGATTGCTTTCCCCTCCATGCTACTTCTCCACGCGAATGCTGAGCATCACTGCCCGCAGCAGGCGGTAATCCCGGCTCTGCATGATCTTCCGGGCATCCGCGAGGCTCACGTGGTCGTCGTGGAACCCCAGCTCCTCGGCCAGGTCGTCGGAGCTTGTCATCTGGCTGCCGAAGCCCTCCTTCGGCCGGAAGAAGCTCAGCGCCGGGTTCCCGTCCCGAGCCTTGGAGGCTGCCGCGTCGTTGAGCATCAGCAGCACCTTTTCTTCCCGGGCCTTGCCTGGGGTGTCAAGGACGAAGTGCTCGAAGAGTACCTCGGCAGGGGCGAGGAAGCCCGCCTTCACGGGGGTGGACTCCAGCACGGTGCGTTTGTAGGTGCTCATGTCCCCGTCGGTGTCCGTGGCCGAGTCGGCACGGAACTCGGCGATCTCATTGCCGTCGGCGTTCTCGATGTCCCACTTGGTGAATGGGTCCGCCAGCGGCTTGGCCGTGGCGTTGCAGTTGGAGCAGTCGTCCTCCTCGATGTTCCAGTCGGGAGGGTACTTGAAGCTCAGGCCCTGGGTGGCGAAGGTCTTCCAGTGCTTCGTATCGATCTCGCCGGCGGGTTTCGGGGAAGGGATTGCCGGCGATTTGCCGCCCTCCCCCGCCGCGGGCCGCTCGGAGGGTTCCTGCGGGGGGCCGAAGGGAGTCGAGTCGATGGTGCTGGATTCATCCGCTGCCCAGGGCGCGGGGTTCGCACAACCGGACAAGAGGACCATGCCAAGCAGAGAGACGATGCCCAACACCCGGGGCATTGCCATCGGTTTGCCGGGTGCGGTGGCGTCGGCGAAATTACTCATCGGTTGTCTCCTGGGCGCGAGTGCCAAATCGGACATCGATACCTTCCCCACTGTTCCCCATCCCGCGCACACTTGCCAAGGCTCGAGGGGGTCAGGTTCCGGTGCGCGCAATCCGCGCCGCACCGGCACCTGGCCGCTTTTCCTGACTGTCCAAACCCATGCGTCAGTCCAGCAGCAGCGCGGGCTCCTGCATGATCGAGGCGACATCTGCCATGAAGCGCGCCGACAGGTCGCCGTCGACCACGCGGTGGTCGAAGGAGCCGCCGAGGGTGGTGATCCAGCGCGGGACCACGGCTCCGTCGACAACCCACGGCTTCTGCCGGATGGTGCCGAAGGCAACGATCGCCACTTCGCCGGGGTTGATGATCGGGGTCCCGGTGTCGATCCCGAGCACGCCGATGTTGGTCACCGTCAGCGTGCCGCCGGTCATGTCCGCCGGGGAGGTCTTGCCCGCCCGGGCGGTTTCGGCCAGGTCGTTGAGCGCAATGGCCAGCTCGCGCATGGACAAATCCTGCGCTTCCTTGACGTTCGGAACCAGCAGGCCGCGCGGGGTTGCGGCGGCGATGCCGAGATTCATGAAGTGCTTGACCTGGATCTCCGCGCCGTTCTCAGTCTCGACCCAGGAGGCGTTGACCGAGGGGTTGCGTGCCGCGGCCCAGATGACGGCCTTGGCCAGCACCAGCAGCGGGGAGACCTTGATGCCCTCGAAATCGCGGCTCTTTTTCAGCCGGGCCACGTATTCCATGGTGCGCGAGGCATCCACGTCCACGAAGATCGACACGTGCGGGGCGGTGAAGGCGGATTCGACCATGGCCTTGGCGGTGGCCTTGCGAATGCCGCGCACCGGGGTGCGGATGATCCGCTCGTCGAGCTCCACGCCCTTGGTCGACCAGAACATCGGCGCCGCGTCGCGTTCGACCTCGCGCTGGGCCTTGTAGGAGAGCACGTCGTCACGGGTGATTTCACCCTGGCCGCCGGTTCCGGTGACCTGGGCCAAATCAACGCCGAGTTCCTTGGCGACCTTGCGCACCGGCGGCTTGGCCAGGACGCGGTCGACAAATGCCGCCACGGCCGGCTTGGCCGCGGCCGTCAGGCGCGTCGAGGCGTGGCCGAGTTCCGCGGCGCGGCGGGAAATGGTGTCGGCAAGAGCCGCAGGGATCACCGGGGCGCTTCCGTGCGCACCTGCCGCCTTGGCTGGCCGGGTCGGCGCCGGGCGGTTGGTGCGGGCGCGGCGCTTGACCGCATCGGCCTTGGGGCCCGAGCCGACCAGGGGGCCCGGCTCCTCGCTGGCGACCGGGGTGTCGGCCTCGGCGATGTCGGCCACCTCGGGCACATTGGTCAGCGGTGCGGGTCGGGAGCCGACCTCGTCCACGGAAAAGAGCGGGGAACCCACGGCCAGGGTTTCGCCCTCGGCCGCATGCAGTTCCTTGACCACTCCGGCGTAGGGGCTGGGCAGCTCGACCAGGGACTTGGCGGTCTCGATTTCCACGAAGACCTGGTTGACGACCACGGTGTCCCCGGGTTTGACTTTCCAACCGACGATTTCGGCCTCGGTGAGGCCTTCGCCGACATCGGGAAGGTTGAAGGTGCTCATCGTCTGACTCCTTTAAGAAACAATGCTGCAGCGGTGCGGTGGCGCGTGCGCACCACTGAATTAGTAGGCGAAGGACCGATCGAGTGCTTCGAGGACCTTGTCGATGTCGGGCAGGTATTGTTCCTCGACCTTGGCCACCGGGTAGGGCATGTGGAATCCGCCGACGCGGATGATCGGTGCTTCCAGCGAGAGGAAGGCGCGCTCGGCCACGCGGGCGGCGATTTCCCCGCCGATGCCGCCGAAGGTCGGCGCCTCGTGGGTCACGATGAGCCGTCCGGTCTTTTCCACCGATTCGGTGATGGTGTCAAAATCGATCGGTGAGACCGAGCGCAGGTCGATGACCTCGATCGAGCGGCCATCCTCGCGGGCGGCTTCGGCCGCGGCCAGGGCGACGGGCACCAGCGGGCCGTAGGTGACGATGGTGGCGTCCGCGCCGGGCCGGATGACCTGGGCCTTGAAGGCGTCGGCTGCCGGGTTTTCGGTGTCGACCTCGCCCTTGAGCCAGTAGCGGCGCTTGGGTTCGAAGAAGATCACCGGGTCCTGGCATGCGGCGGCCTGCTGGATCATCCAGTAGGCGTCGTGCGCGTTGGACGGGGCCATGATGCGCAACCCGGCAGTGTGGGCAAAGAGCGCCTCCGGGGATTCGGAGTGGTGCTCGATGGAGCCGATGCCGCCGCCGTAGGGAATGCGGATGACCACCGGCGCCCCGAAGCGGCCCTCGGAGCGGGCACGCATCTTGGCCAGCTGGGTGGTGATCTGGTTGAACGCGGGGAAGACGAAGCCGTCGAACTGGATCTCGGCGATCGGCGAGTAGCCGCGGATGGCCATGCCTATGGACGTGCCGATGATTCCTGCCTCGCCTAGCGGGGAGTCGATCACGCGGTCAGGGCCGTAGGTGTCGATCAGCCCGTCGGTGACGCGGTAGACCCCACCCAGGCGTCCGATGTCCTCGCCGATGAGCAGGGACTTGGGGTTGTTGGCCAGGACCGCGTCGAGCCCGGCGGTGATGGCCTTGGCCAGGGTCATCGTGGTGGTGCTCATCGGGTGGCCCCTTCCTCGGTGGTGTCGGCGAATCCGGCCTCGTATTCCAGGTGCCATTTCAGCTCTTCCTGGATCAGGGGGTGCGCCTCGGCGTAGACGTTGGCGAAGGACTGGGCGAGTGACGGATCAGGGAATGCCATGGCTTCCTCGCGGACCCGGGTGGCCATTTCGTTTCCGTCGACGACCACCTGCTTGAAGAACACGTCGTCGGCCAGGTTGTTGTCCTTCAGGTGCTTTTCCAGACGCAGCAGCGGGTCGCGTGAGACCCAGGCTTCCTCGTCGGCGCTCATCCGGTATTTGGTCGGATCATCGGCCGTGGTGTGTGCGCTCATGCGGTAGGTGATGGCCTCGATCAAGACCGGGCCCTCGCCACGGCGGGCACGTTCCAGGGCCCAACGGGTCACGGCCAGGACGGCAAGCACGTCATTGCCGTCCACGCGGATCCCGGGGAACCCATACCCGGCGGCACGCTCGGCCAGGGGCACCTTGGACTGCACGTGGAACGGGACGGAGATGGCCCACTGGTTGTTCTGGCAGAAGAAGACCACCGGCGAATTGAAGCTGGCGGCGAAGACCATGGATTCGTGGACCTCGCCCTCACTGGAGGATCCGTCCCCGAAGTAGGCGACGACCGCGGTGCCGTCCTTCTCAAGGCGTTCGGCGTCCCAGCCGGCCTGGTCGCGCTGCACACCCATGGCGTACCCGGTGGCATGCGGCATCTGGGCCGCGAGCACCATGGTGTACATGTGGAAGTTGTTTTCCCTCGGGTCCCACCCGCCATTGGAGATGCCGCGGAAGATCCGCAGCATCTGCGGGAAATCGACATCGCGGGTCAGTGCGACACCATGTTCGCGGTAGGTCGGGAAAATGTAGTCGTTGGGCCGGGTGGCCCGACCCGAACCGATCTGCGCCGCTTCCTGCCCGCGCAGCGGAACCCACAAGGCCAGCTGGCCCTGGCGCTGCAGCGCGGTGGCCTCCTGGTCAAAACGGCGAGTGAGCGCCATGTCGCGGTAGAAACCACGCAACATTTCCGCGTCGACGTCCTGGATGTAGTTGTCGTACTCGGCGTGCGAGCGACGTTCCCCCTCGGGGGTAAGTAGCTGGATCAGCGCCTGCTCCGAGGGCTCGTGCACGGTGTTGGTCATACCGAGGGCGTCCTTACGTACATGAAATATGCCCCGAACGGAATAGATTCCGCATGGGGCATATAGCGGGTTTGTCTGTTCTAGCCTAACGGTGGAAAGCCGCAAATCACGACTTACCCACCCCTAGGAAAGCGTCGAGCCTTTTGGATAGTTCCGACAAAGCTCGAGGAAGCGCGTGTTGGCCTCGACCTCGCCGATACTCACCCGCACGCCCTCGCCGGCGAACCCGCGAACGGCCAAGGCCTGCTCCGAGGCAAGCTCAACGAATTCAGCAGTATTGGCACCCAAGGGCAGCCACACGAAGTTGCCCTCGGCGGCCGGAATCTTCCATCCGAGCTCCTGGAGCCCGGCCACCACGCGGGTACGTTCGTCGACGATCTTTTGTACCCTTTCCACAACCTTGCCGTAGTGGGCCAGCGAGGCCACGGCCGCATCCTCGGCCACGGATGACACAGCGAACATCGTGGCGGCAACCCGGATGTTGTTGGTGACTTCCGGGTGCGAGACCGAGTACCCCACGCGGAGATTTGCCAGCCCATGCGCCTTGGAGAAGGTCCGAAGCACCATGACGTTCGGGTGGTTGCGGTAGGTCTCCATTCCGTTCACGGCCTCGGGATCGCGTACGAATTCCTGGTAGGCCTCGTCAAGGACGATCAGCACGTTGGAGGGAACCTTGGCAATGAAGGCTTCGACCTCGTCCCGCCGCAGCGAAGGACCAGTGGGGTTGTTCGGCGTGCACAGCAGGATCACCGACGTGCGTTCGTTCACCGCCGCGGCCATGGCGTCCAGGTCGTGGCGCCCGTCTTTCAACAACGGAACCTGCACCGGCAGGGCACCTGCGGTTTCAACCACGATCGGGTAGGCCTCGAAGGAGCGCCAAGCAAAAATGACTTCGTCCTGGACGCCGTCGTCGTCCTGGCCGGCAAAGGTCGCCAGGATCTGGGTCAGGGCGCCAAGCGAACCGGCACCCGTGACAATGTCTTCGGACGGGACCGAAAGGAATTCGGCAAGCGCGTTGCGCAGCTTGGTCGACAGCGGATCGGGGTAGCGATTGATATCGAGCTGGGCCCGAATCGCGTCCATGACCTCCGGGATCGGGGGCAACGGGGTTTCGTTCGAAGAAAGCTTGTAGGCATTCAGGCCCGGGATCTCCCGAGGCGGCTTGCCTGCAACATACTTCGGCATCCGACCAATGACTGTGCGGGGCTGGACCGGATCGAGGGGCGCTGGGTTTTCGGTGGTCATGTCCCAAAGCTTAGCCGTTGCCATGCCGGCTGGCCCCATGCGTTTCACTGCCTTTCTCTCTCCGGGAAACCGCCGGTGCACGACGCCCGAACACAGAAAGGTGTGCCAGTATGGGTCCATGATTGCGTTCATCCTCCGGGTGGTGATCAACGCGCTGGCCCTTGCCGCCGCCGCGTGGATCCTTCCCGGCATCACTGTCACTGCCGCTCCAGCCTCGGATGCAACCCTTGGCCTTGTCCTGGCCTACCTGGTGGTGGGCCTGGTCTTCGGGCTGGTCAACGCCGTGGTCCGGCCAATCGTGAGCCTGCTGTCGATGCCCATCACCTGCCTGACCCTGGGCTTGTTCACCTTGGTCATCAATGCGGCCATGCTCATGCTGACCTCGTGGTTGACCCAGTACCTGCCCTTTGGGCTGCACGTCGACAAATTCTTCTGGGACGCCATCATCGGTGCCCTAGTCATTTCCCTCATCTCCGCCGTGATGGGTTGGATCGCACCAAAAAAGCAGCGCTAGTACCGCCCGGAATACCGGCTCGCCGCCGCTCTCCCCCGCATTAGTGCGACGGGGCGATCCTTTTCAGTCGTTCCTGTTTCCCATCCTTCGCGGGCACCTTCGTCTTGGGCTTGGGCTGGCGAGCCAATTGGAACGACCTGACCCGCCCCTGTCTGGACTGGCCAAAAAGGGTGCCCAGCAGACCCAGCGATTCAACGGCTCCCGGATCCTTGGTGCCTCGCAGCTCCTTGGCGTGCGAGTCGTAGTTCTCGAGCTTGTGGGCCTCGCCGAATCCATCATTGCCCAGCTCGAGTGTTCCGTCTGGACCGTCGAAGACCACCGTCAGCCGGTTGCGCTCATCGGGGTTCCGGCTACCGTCGGTGCCCGGCACAATGTCGTTCTTGTCTTCCAGATGCAGTGCAGGGGTGTCCTTCGGGACCGGGATCCTCCCCGTCGGAGACCCGAATGTCGAAAGATGCGGGAATACGAAGAGTTCGTTGAGGTGTTCGTCGTTGACGATGTTCGCTGCGTGGATCCCTCCCTGGCTGTATCCGGTCACCACCACGCGGTCCCCGTTGCGCGCCCCGGACTGCCTCAGGGCTTCCTCAACGGAGGGGATGAGGTTCTTCGATTCGTTGCCCATCCCCTCGACAATGCCCACCCCATCCCAGGGGTTGCCCAGCTCCCGTCCCGGCCCCGCTCCCTCGATCCGGCGGATATTCCCTTCCCTGTCCTCGGGCGGACCGGACTGCGTCCCGGGAATCGTCAGCACGTAGACCGGGCCTTGAGGGCCCTCGATCCGGGTGACCAGAAGGCTTCCCGGAGGTTCGCGCTCGGCCAGCTTCTGCAGGTCCACCAAGGATTCGATCGATCCGTCAAACTCCACGTCCCGGTCCGGGGCGTGCCCGACCACCTCGATCGGCGTCAGATCAACGAGGTTTTGTCCGCGCAGGAAATCGGTGAGCTGCGGATACAGCCGGTCGGGATAAGGCGCTTGGAACAGCCCGCCGTGCTCCCTGTCACGCAGAAATCCCAGGGGAAACCCCATGAACCCGGGCAAATCGTTGATGAGGTCCTCGGTGGTTTGGGTGCGTGGCCTCCCCTTGTTGCTGGCCAGATCCCACATCAAGGTCAGCGGCAGCTGGTCGCCTCGTGCATTGTTCATTTCGCGCTGCGCCTGAGCCTCGGCCTGTTCATAGCGGGTGCGTGCGGTGGCCACGTTCAGGGCCATCATTCCGGCTTCCGCCGCACGCAGGGCACACAATGCCGTGATCTCGCCAATGTCGGCCTCCACGCCGGCCACCCGCTGGCGCAGCCGCACGGTGCCGCGTGCCACCAGCGCGGCAGGGATGTTCGGGGAGCGCGCAAGGAAAGAGGCTCCCTCCATCAAGTCCTCCTTGGCGCCGCCGAGCATGGAGGTGGTGCGCTCAAGTTCGGTGATGGAGTACCGGATCGATCCGGGTCCCCCACGGACCTCGTATCCCATGGCGGCCCCAGTTCGGCTAGAGTCCGCCGAGCAGCCCGCGCGGCGGGCCCCCGGGCAGCATGAGGGAACCCATCGTGCCCATGGTGGAGAGGATCACTGCCTCAAGCTCGGCCAGGTCGGCGCGGGCAGCCCAGATTTCCCCGCGAGCCTCCTCCAACCTGGTATCGAGCTCCGCGACCTTGCCGGCAAGTTCCGCAGCCCGGTCGCGGAACGCCCTGCCGGCCGGGGATTCCCATTGCAGGTTCTGCACCTGTTCAAGTTGTCCACGGGCCCGATACACCGCAGACTGGGCGGCAACCACCCGCATGAGCATTTCATCGGCAATTGCTTCCAACATGGTCTTTTTCACCACACCCTTTCCGTGCCCGCAACGGTTTCCCGGAGCCGTTGTCCTGAATCCCAGAGTGACAGCGGCCGGGTCCCGGCCGCATTCAGGAGGAGACGCCGTGTGGATAACCATGAAGTGGGCGACGTCACTCTCTGGGCGTGCCCGGGATGAATCGTGAAAGAATGGGCACCATGGCTGATTCCGCGCGCATTTCACTTGCATCCGAACCCCTCGCCCTTGGTGCCCTGGACGGTCGTTACCGTGCCGCCGTGGCCCCGCTGGTCGACCACCTCTCCGAAGCGGCACTGAACCGCGACCGCGTCCACGTGGAAGTCGAATGGCTGATCCACCTGACCGACAACTCCGTGCTGCCGGGCACCTCCCCGCTCACCGAGGCCCAGCGCACCGCGCTGCGCAAGATCGTCACCGATTTCAACGCCGCCTCCGTCACCGAGCTCGCCGAGATCGAAGCCGTCACGGTGCACGACGTGAAGGCAGTGGAGTACTACATCGGCCGCCGCCTGGGGAACATCGGCATCGAGGATCTCACCGCGCTGGTCCACTTCGGCTGCACCTCCGAGGACATCAACAACCTCTCCTACGCCCTGGGCATCAAGGACGCGGTCCTGAACGTCTGGCTGCCCGCCGCCCGCACGTTGGTCGCCCAGATCACCGGCATGGCAGAGGAATCCCGCGACGTGCCGATGCTCTCGCGCACCCACGGACAGCCCGCCACCCCCACCACCCTGGGCAAGGAACTTGCGGTGCTGGCCTGGCGCCTGACCCGCCAGCTGGACCGCATCGAGAAGACCGAGTTCCTAGGCAAAATCAACGGCGCCACCGGCACCTACGCCGCCCACTACGCCTCGGTCCCCTCCGCCGACTGGCAGGAAGTCTCGCGCGCCTTCGTCGAGGGCCTGGGATTGAGCTGGAACCCGCTGACCACGCAGATCGAGTCGCACGACTGGCAGGCAGAGCTGTACGCCGACGTGGCACGCTTCAACCGGATCCTGCACAACCTGTGCACCGACGTGTGGAGCTACATCTCCATCGGCTACTTCGCGCAGATCCCCGTCGCGGGCGCCACCGGCTCCTCGACCATGCCGCACAAGGTCAACCCGATCCGCTTCGAAAACGCCGAGGCAAACCTGGAAATCTCCAACGGCCTGCTCGACACCCTGGGTGCCACCCTGGTGACCAGCCGCTGGCAGCGAGACCTCACCGACTCCTCCTCGCAGCGCAACATCGGCACCGCCTTCGGCCACTCGCTGCTGGCCATCTCCAACGTCGCCAAGGGCCTTGACCGCCTGGACGTTGCCGAGGCCGTGTTGGCCAACGACCTGGACCACAACTGGGAGGTGCTCGGCGAGGCCATCCAGATGGTCATGCGTGCCGAGGCCATCGCCGGTGTCGAAGGCATGGAAAACCCGTACGAGCGCCTCAAGGACCTGACCCGCGGACAGCGCGTCGACGCGGCCCGCATGCAGGAGTTCGTCTCCTCCTTGGGCCTCTCGGCCGAGGCCGAGGCACGCCTGCTGGCATTGACCCCGGGCAGCTACAACGGCATCGCCTCGAAGCTGGTCGACCACCTCAAGAAGTAGCCCGCACAAGTGTTGGCGGGGTGCCGCATGGCACCCCAAGGCCGGTGGCCTGCCCGGATCCAAACGGATCCCGGCAGGCCGCCGGCCTTTAACGCGGGATCCGGCGGGTGTGCCGGACGGCGCGGGTGCGCATGTTTCGGGCAGGTTACCGTTTTCCCCCTCCCCGGGCCGCCATGGTGATCTACATGTTCGCTTCCCGCAACAACAAGTGCGGCCAAGTGAAACCTCTCCCCGGGATGCTTAAGGCATCAACCACCAGGTAAGAGGGGACGATCAGCCTTGAGCGCACAGCTAGAGCAGGAACAATATCGCGCCGGTACGACGACGCAGCCGGTCCGTCTCGAGATGGGTCCGGGACGCTGGGTACAGAACTGGGATGCGGAGAACCCGGTGTTCTGGGAAGGCATCGGTCGGGACACCGCCCGGACGAACCTTTACTGGTCGATCTTCGCCGAATTCCTCGGCTTCGTGGTCTGGCAGCTGTTTGCCGTCGTCGCCGTGTACCTGCCGGCCGCCGGATTCGACCTGAACAACAACCAGCTCTTCTGGCTGATCTCGATGCCCAGCCTGGTCGGTGCCACGCTCCGGATCCCCTACACCTTCATGGTCGCGCGCTTCGGCGGCCGCAACTGGACGATCGTCTCGGCGCTGCTGCTGCTGATACCCGCCGGCGGCCTGGCCTTGGCGGTTTCCAACCCCGCCACCCCCTTCTGGGTGCTGCTGACCCTTGCCGGCCTGGCCGGATTCGGCGGCGGCAACTTCGCCTCCTCGATGGCCAACATCACCTACTTCTTCCCTGCCTCGCAGAAGGGCTGGGCACTTGGCCTGAACGCCGCCGGCGGCAACCTGGGTGCCGCAGTGGCCCAGCTGATGGTGCCCATCGCCATCACCGTCTTCGCCGCAGGATCCCTGCAGCTGCCGCTGGCCGGGCTGATCTGGATCCCGCTGATCCTGCTGGCAGCCTGGGGCGCCAAGCGCAACATGCACAACCTCAGCAACGCCCGCTCGGATGTCCGCGGCGCACTGGCCTGCCTGAAGGAACCGCACCTGTGGATCATCGCCACCCTGTACATCGGCACCTTCGGTTCGTTCATCGGATTCTCCGCGGTCTTCCCCAAGCTCATCCGCGATACCTTCCCCGACTACTCCTCCTTCACGCTGGGCACCGCAGCACTATCCCTGGCGTTCCTCGGCCCGCTGGTCGGATCCCTCGCCCGACCCGCCGGCGGCAAGCTCGCCGACAAGCACGGCGGAGCCCGCATCACCCTCACCGCCTTGGGCGTCATGGGCCTGGTGACCCTGGCCGTGGTCATGATCCTTCCGGCGGCAAACTTCTGGGTCTTCCTGGCCCTGTTCCTCATCCTCTTTGCCGCCAGCGGCATCGGCAATGGTTCGACCTACCGGATGATCCCCATTGTCTTCGCCCTGCGCGCCGAAAACGGCGACGGCAACGTCTCTGCGGCACGCAAGGGCGCAGCGGCCCTCGGGCTGATCTCGGCCATCGGCGCCTACGGCGGATTCCTGATCCCGCAGGCCCTGGGGCTCTCGTTGTCCAAGAGCGGCTCCTACAGCTCGGCCTTTGTCCTCTTCGTGGCGTTCTACGCGGCCCTGATGTTCCTGGTCTGGTTCTGCTACATCCGCCGCGGCACCGCCTTTGCCGGGCGGAGCATCTAAATGACACTCACCGCCGTTGATCCCAGGACCACGCCCACGCACTGCCCCTACTGCGCCCTGCAATGCGGCATCAGCCTGGACCCCAGCCCGGGTGCAGCGGCCAGGGAACCGGTGCTGCTCAGCGGGCGCAACTTCGAGACCAACGGCGGTGCCCTGTGCCGCAAGGGATACAGCGCGGCCAACCTGCTCAACCACCCCGAGCGGATCAGCTCCCCGCTGCGCCGCCGGGAAGACGGCGGCTTCGACCCGGTGAGCTGGGACGAGGCCCTCGATGAGCTGGCGCAGCGTGCGGCATCGATCCGCAAGGAGCACGGCGCCGATGCGGTGGCAGTCTTCGGCGCCGGCGGCCTGACCAACGAGAAGGCCTACCAGCTGGGCAAGTTCGCCCGCCTGGCCCTGGGCACCTCACGCATCGACTACAACGGTCGCTTTTGCATGTCATCGGCGGCTGCAGCCGGCAACCGGGCCTTCGGCCTGGACCGGGGCCTGCCCTTCCCGCTGGCGGATCTGGATACCGCCTCGATGATCCTGATGCTGGGATCCAACGTGGCGGAAACCATGCCTCCGTTTGTGCGGCACCTGGAAAGCGCCCGCGCCTGCGGAGGGCTCATCGTGGTTGACCCCCGGCGCTCCCCCACCGCCGGGTTGTGCAGCGACGGCTCGGGCTGGCACCTGCAGCCCACCCCCGGCACCGATCTCGAGTTGCTGCTGGGTCTGGCGCATGTACTGCTGGCCGAGAACCTGGTTGACGATCACTACCTCGCCACGCGCACCAACGGCCTGGCCGCGCTGCGCGCCTCGGTGGGCGCATGGTGGCCGGAACGGGTCGCGACAATTACCGGCGTGCCCGCCACCGAGATCAGGCGCACCGCCCGTTCCCTCGCTGCGGCCGCCACCGCCGCACAGTCGGAGAACGGCGGTGGCGTCTACATCCTGACCGGCCGCGGGGTCGAACAGCACGCCAACGGCACCGACACCACCACCGCTGCCATCAACATCGCCCTGCTGCTCGGGCTGCCCGGAACCCTTGGCGGCGGCTTCGGCACCATCACCGGGCAGGGCAACGGCCAGGGCGGGCGCGAGCACGGGCAGAAGTCCGACCAGCTGCCCGGCTACCGCAAGATTACCGATCCCGCCCACCGGGCCCACGTGGCCAAGGTGTGGGGCGTGGACCCCGAAATCATTCCCGGCCCCGGCATCCCCGCCACCGAGCTTCTGCACACCCTGGGCACGGAGTCAGGGTCGCGCATGCTGATGGTGCACGGGTCCAACCCGGCGCTCTCCTCCCCCGATGCCTCCAAGGTCATCGCCGGGTTGCGTCGCCTGGACTTCCTGGTGGTCTGCGACTTCTTCCTCTCCGAGACCGCCGCCGAGGCGGATCTGGTGCTTCCGGTGCTGCAGTGGGCCGAGGAGGAAGGCACCATGACCAACCTGGAGGGCCGGGTGCTGCGCCGGCGGAAAGCCCTGGCGGCACCGGAGGGGGCGCGCGGCGAATTGTGGATCATGTCCGAGCTTGCCAAGCGGCTTCAGGCCCCCGGCACGTTTTCCCCCGACGCGCGCGAGGTGTTTGAGGAGCTGCGCCTGGCCTCCGCCGGCGGGCTTGCGGACTACTCGGGTGTCGATTGGGACGACCTTGATGCAGGGGCCGCCATCTATTGGCCTTGCTCCACCGAGCACGCCGTCTCGCGTGTTCCGGGGCAGCGCTCGGGAACGCCCCGACTCTTCCTGGACGGATTCGCCCACCCCGATGCCCGGGCGCGGCTGATCCCCGTGTTCGCTGTCGCCTCCGGCGAGGCACTGCACACCGAGGGGCAGTTGGCGCTGGTCACCGGCAGGTTGCTGGAGCACTACCAATCCGGGACGCAAACCCGGCGGGTCGCCGAGCTTGCGGGTGCGGCCCCCGAGGCACGCCTGGAAATCCACCCCGGCACGGCTCGCGCCCACGCCATTTCCGAGGGCCAACGCGTCGCGGTGCGCAACGGGCGCGGAGAAGTGGTTGCCCGGGCCACCCTGACCACCGCGGTACGCCTGGACACCGTGTTCCTGCCCTTCCACTTTGCCGGCGACCAGAACGCCAACCTGCTCACCGGCTCCCGGGTGGACCCGATCAGCGCCATGCCCGAATTCAAGAACGCACCGGTGTCCCTGCACCCCTTGGGAGATGAATCATGAGTGAGACCATCTGCGAACGCATTCTCATCATCGGCTTCGGCCCGGTGGCAGCCTCACTGATCGAGGGCCTGCTTCCGGGACTCGCCGCTGGCCTGTTCGGCCTCGACGTCGTTTCCGCCGAGGAACACGCCGCCTACAACCGCGTGCTGCTGGCCGAGGTGGCCAGCGGCGCGACCTCCCCGGAGCACCTGGCCATGATCGACCCGCTGCGCCTGGCGGCGGCCGGCGTCGGGCTGCACCTCGGGGAATCCGTCACGCGGGTGGACCGCTCGCGGCGCCAGGTGCGTCTGGGTTCGGGCCGCGTGCTGGGCTACGACAGGTTGGTGTTCGCCACCGGCGCCCGCCCGGTGGTCCCGACCCTCAACGGATTGGACTTCGCCCCGCATGCCGAGGCCAACCTGCCCGCCGGGGTCATGGCGCTGCGCACCCTTGAGGATGCAGCCGCGCTGAACCGGGTGCTGGAATCCGGTGGCCGGGTGTTGGTGCTCGGCGGCGGCATCCTGGGCATCGAGGCCGCCCTGGCCATGGCCGAGGCCGGGCACCGCCCCGTGCTGGTGCACCACGGCTCCGCCCCTCTGGGCCGTTCCGTGGACTCGGATGGCGGGATGCTGCTGGCAAGATCCCTGCGCGCTGCGGGCGTCGAGGTCGTTTCCGGGGTCAGGGCCACCGCCGTGCGGCGGGATGCCAACGGGTTCACGGCGCTGGCGACCGAGGACCACGGGGAGATCACCGGGGATGCGTTGCTGCTCTCCTGCGGCGTGCGGGCACGCACCGAACTGGCTGCGGGCTGCGGGCTGAAGGTGGGCCGCGGCATCCAGACCAACGAGCATCTGGTGGCCGACACCGAGAACCGGGTCTTCGCGCTGGGTGACTGCGCCGAGGTGGCGGGTGCGGTACCCGCAGGGTTGTTGGCCCCGGGCTGGGCGCAGGCCGCCTGGTTGGCCGACTTCCTGCTGACGCACCGGGCTCCGGCCCCGGACGCGGCGAGCGGGCCGATGGATATCCAGACCGCCGCCCCGCGCCATGAGACCTCCAACGTGTTGATGCTCAAGGGCCAGGGGCTGGAACTGGTCGTAGCGGGAAACGTGATGGCCGGCCCGTGGGACGAGGGCCAGGCGCGGGTGAGCGTGTTTGCCGATCCGAAGGCGGGCCAATACCTGAAGCTCGTCACCGAGCAGGACGTCCTGACCGGATTCCTGGCGATCGGGTTGCCGCGCACCGGCGCCGAATTGGTGCTGGCCTTTGAGCGGGGCAGCACGCTGCCCCGGGACCGTTCCACGCTGTTGCGGCTCGATGACCCGGGCATGCCCGAGTCACTCGTTGCTGCCGGTGCCGATGACCAATTGTGCCGCTGCACCGGTGCCACGCATGGCCAGGTGGCCCATGCCGTGGAGGAAGGTTGCAGCACCGTTGCCGAGGTCGGTGCGGCCTGCCGGGCAGGCACCGGCTGCGGCGGGTGCCGCGAGAAGATCGAGGCAATGCTCAGGGTTTCAGTCCCGGCCTAGGCGTGGCCAAGCGGGCGGATGGCCGCTGCGCAGCCCCAACGTCCGTCCGATCGCGGTCAGCGCCGCCAAGGGTGCGCTGAGCATGCGGTGTTGTGCCTCGGTCGCGAAATCGAATTCCTCGCGATAGGCGTCCAGCAGCACCGCCATCCGCAAGGGGTTGCGGGGAAGTCCCGCGGCGTTGGCCTTGCCTTCGGCCGCCAGCAGGCAGAACATCGCAAAGAACTCCTCGATGTGCAGGGCGGGGCTCAGACGCACGATCGCGTGGGAGAGTTCCCCGGCGTTGCCCCACCGGTGCGCGGTCCCCGGCGGTATGACCCCTTCGTCCCCCGGCCCCAGCACGGTTCGAGCGTTCCCCTTCACCAGTGCAAGGCTCCCGGAGACCGTGGTGACGCGCTCTTCCTGGTTTGGATGGCGGTGGGCGGCGGCGACCCGCGCGCCCGGTGCCAGATACAGGTCGAACTCGCAGTATTCCCCACCCGTTGACTCGCGCGTCGCACGCCAGACGAAACGCTCGCCGGAGCGGGAGTTGACCATCTCATCCCCGATTGCCACCATGGTCAGAGACTAGACCCATTGCCGCCGCCAGGCCATGGCCACAGGGCACTCTCCCGCCGGACCCGGCCGGTGCCAGAGTGCGGCCTTCGATGGGATGGCACGCTCGAATTTGTGCATCCAGTTGCCCTGCAATGGACACGATCTTGCCGTGGAACTCCCCGTACCAAAGTTCAAGTCGACTCCCGGGACAGCAGCACCGAATCCATGACAGTTCACAATCTGCGCCGCTGTACGTTTTGAGACGTTCGAGCGTCAATGTTTCCCCCCAGCCGCCGGGAACCGGTCGCCCGTTCCCGGCACTCTTATTCTTGCCCGATGTCCTGCGTGATCCAGAACTCCGCGCCGGTTGGATCCGTCAGTGCGGCATTGCGCCCAAAGGGCGTGTCCTGCGCGGGCTGGACGACCGAACCGCCCAGGGCCAGGGTCGTTTCGATGGTGGCGTCCGCATTTTCCACCGCGAAATACACATGCCAGCTGGCCGGAGCGCCCTCCGGCAGGAACGAGCTGGCGTCCATGATCCCTGCCTTCGAGTCGTCCCCTGCCCCGAGCGTGGCGTAGCGGAACTCGTCGGTGTCTCCCACCACGGCGGTTTCCCAGCCGAAGACGTCCTCATAGAACTTCACGGTCGGGGCAAAGTCCCGGGTGAAGAGTTCGTGCCAGGCCGGTGCCCCGTTTTCGAATGCCAGTTCGTATCCGGTGTGACCGCCAAACTCCCAGATCCCGACGGCTGCACCTCCGGCGTCACCGAACATCGCCATCTTGCCCTGCTCCGGAACCTCCATCGGCGGCATGTAGACCTGCCCACCGTGCTCGGCTGCTGCCTTCGCCGCCGCCTCGATGTCGTCCACGCGCAGGTACGTGGTCCACACATCCGGGGAACCGGAGGTTCCGTCGTTGTTCATGATCCCGGCAACCATCTTCCCGTCCTTGGACGCGGTGATGTAGCCACCGTATTTTTCCTCATCCCCGGCCTCGTAGGTCCATCCAAAGAGCGTGTTGTAGAACTCCTGGGATTTCTGGGGGTCAGAGGTCAGCAAGTCGATCCAGCAGGGGGATCCAACGGTGAGGTCGGGCTTGGGCATGGTGCCTCCAACTAGTGAATGAGGTGTGTGAACGTGGGTTCAGGCGTGAGTCTATGCCCGTTGACGTGGCACATCAATGGCCCGGAACCCGATACCCTGCAGTAGGTCGAGAATTACCCCGATCCATGGGAATCCCCCGCCCAGGGGCTACTGCCGGCAATGGCTCCGGCGGTTGTCTTCGGACCCTTCTTGCACGCAAGAATGAACAAAGTTACGCCAAGGCGTACATTCATCTACGTCATGCCGTACTATGAATTACCCGCTCATTTCACCGATCGACACACCGCACGCATAGGACCTCAATGACGACTCCTCACCGCACCCGCGCCTCCACCTCCACCTGGCGCCGCCGCTTGTCGGCCACCCTCGCCTGCATCGCGTTGGCCGCGACGCTCGCCGCGTGCGATTCCCCCGGTGCCGTCTCCGGCCAGGGTCCCTCCGACCGCCCGGTCGTGCTGACCACCTTCACGGTGCTGGCCGACATTGCCCAAAACGTTGCGGGCGACAAGATCACCGTCGAATCGATTACCAAGGCCGGCGCAGAGATCCACGGCTATGAACCCACGCCCCAGGACATCGCCAAGGCCTCACGGGCACAACTTATCCTGGACAACGGACTGCACCTCGAGGCCTGGTTCGAACAGTTCATCGCCGAACTAGACGTACCCCACGTGGTGGTCAGCGACGGCATCGACGTCATGGATATCACCGAGGACGCCAATGCCGGATTACCCAATCCACACGCCTGGATGAGCCCGGTGAACGTGCAGCACTACGTGAAAAACATCCGGGACGCCTTCGTCAAGCTTGACCCGGAAAACAGCGAGTACTACACCGAAAATGCCCGCGCCTACACCGCCGAGCTCGAAGCGCTGGAACAGAACTTGATTGAGGGACTCTCCGGGCTCAAAGAAAACGAACGTGCCCTGGTGTCCTGCGAGGGCGCCTTCTCTTACCTGGCTCGCGACGCAGGCCTGGAGGAAAAATACATCTGGGCGGTCAACGCCGAGCAGCAGGCCACCCCGCGGCAGATCGCCTCGGTGATCGAGTTCGTCAAGGAAAACCAGGTCCCTGCAGTCTTCTGCGAATCAACTGTGTCCGATGCTCCGATGCAGCAAGTGGTACAGAGCTCCGGGGCCGCATTCGGTGGGACATTGTTTGTCGACTCACTCTCCGAGGCCGATGGCCCGGTACCCACGTACCTGGAGATGATCCGGCACGACAGCGACGTGATCCTCGAGGCCTTGACCGGGGAAAAGCAGTGAGCACCCCTGCAGTCACCGTCACGGACCTCACCGTGCGCTACGGCGACGTACTGGCCCTCCAATCAGCTTCCCTCGAGTTGAACAACTCGCGCATCTGCGGGCTGGTGGGCATGAACGGCTCAGGCAAGTCGACCCTCTTCAAGGCCATCATGGGCCTGGTCAAGCCCGACTCCGGGACGGTGAGCATCAACGGCGGCACCCCGGCGCAGGCCCGCAAGTCGGCAGCCATCGGCTACGTGCCGCAAAGCGAGGACGTCGACTGGGCGTTCCCGGTCTCGGTCCACGACGTGGTCATGATGGGCCGCTACGGGCACATGGGATTCACCCGCCGCCCTTCCAAGGCCGACAAGCTGGCGGTGGACGAGGCGCTGGAACGCGTGGAACTCACCGACTACGCACACCGACAGATCGGGCAGCTCTCAGGGGGCCAGAAGAAGCGGGCCTTCGTGGCGCGCGGCATCGCGCAGAACGCCACGATCCTGCTGCTCGACGAGCCGTTCGCGGGCGTCGACAAGAGATCCGAGGCCACGATCACCCGGCTGCTGCGCGAGCAGGCACGGGCCGGGGCCGCGATCCTCATCTCGACCCACGACCTTCATGCCCTGCCGGACCTGGCCGACGAGGCAGTGCTGCTGATGCAGAAGGTGCTCATGCACGGGGACCCGAAGACGGTCCTGCGCCCAGAAAACCTTGCCCTGGCCTTCGGCCTTGACGTCCTGGGAAGGGGCACCGACGCATGAACCCGATCGACCTGATTCTCGAGCCCCTCGGCTACGGATTCATGATCAACGCCCTGGCCACCGCGGTGACCGCCGCGGCAGTCTGCGCGGTGCTCTCCTGCTGGCTGGTGCTCATCGGCTGGTCGCTGATGGGAGATGCCGTCTCCCACGCGGTGCTCCCGGGCGTCGTGCTGGCCTACGTGTTCTCGGTGCCCTTCGCCATCGGCGCCCTGCTCTTCGGCTTCCTGGCCGTGGCGCTGATCGGGGCGGTGCGCGACACCAGCCGCATCAAGGAGGACGCGGCCATCGGCATCGTCTTCTCCACGCTCTTTGCCCTGGGACTGGTGCTGATCTCCGTCACCCCCTCGCAGACCGACCTGGGCCACATCATCTTCGGTAACCTGTTGGGCGTCTCGAAGGCCGAGCTGTTCCAGATCGTGCTGCTTGGCGTGCTGGCCCTCGGCGCCCTGCTGCTCAAGCGCCGGGACTTCACGCTCTTTGCCTTTGACGCCACCCACGCGCATGCCATCGGCCTGAACCCGCGACTGCTGGGTGCCGCACTGCTGGGCCTGCTGGCACTGACCTCCGTGGTGGCCCTGCAGGCGGTGGGCGTCATCCTGGTGGTGGCCATGCTGATCATTCCCGGCGCCACCGCGCACCTGCTCACCGATCGCTTCGGGCGCATGTTGGTCATCGCCCCGGCGGTGTCGGTGGGCTGCGCCGTCATCGGGCTGTACGTGAGCTACTACCTGGACACCGCCTCCGGCGGCATGATCGTGCTGACCCAGGGAGCCGTGTTCGCGCTGGTCTACCTCTTCAGCCCCACCCAGGGTCTGCTGGGACGCCGGATCGCCAGGTCGGCGCGCCGCCTGCGCGCCTCCCGCGGGACCCGGTTGCCCGACGTGGCCGGCACCCGGCGCTAGGTGCTTGTCCCGGTCCCGGCCAGATCCCCCTGACGCCGGGGAAAATACAGGTGATGGCCGGGGTGGGGGGGAGGCTAGGGGGGGACACGGTTGTGGGGGGGGGGGGGGGGGCGCGTGG
>NZ_JBKKAP010000027.1:0-6243 GCF_046714615.1 Paeniglutamicibacter sp. | reverse complement strand
CGCCACCCGCGGCGCATCACCGACAAAAAAACCGTGGGGGGCCCCGGCGATATGTGGGGGCCCACCCCACTTTGGATTTCGGTGACTACTTGTCCGTCGGGCTCTCCGGCCCCGGGCCCTTGTCCGTCGGGCTCTCCGGCGATCCGGAACCCTCGCCGTCCTCGGCATCGTCGTCGTTCCCGGCCTCGGGTTCGTCGAACCCGCCGTCCAGCAGCTTGCTCAGCGCCGCATCGATGTCGTCCATGCTGGCCTCGGCCAGCTGGCGACGCGGGGTGAACCCCTGCGGGTCCAACAAGTCCTCGTCGGTGGGCAACAGGTCGGGGTGCGCCCAGATGGCGTCGCGCCCCTCCAGGCCGCGTTCCTCAAGCAGGTGCGCCCAGAGGGCGGCGGCCTCGCGCAGGCGACGCGGACGCAGTTCCAGTCCCACCAGCGAGGCGAAGGCGTTCTCGGCGGGCCCGCCGGCAGCCCGGCGGCGGCGGATGGTCTCGCGCAGCCCGGGGGCACTGGGCAGGTTCACTGCAGCTGCCGCAACCACCTCATCGACCCAGCCCTCGATCAGCGCCAGCACCAGCTCGAGCTTGGCCAGCGCGGACTCCTGCACCGCGGTGCGCTTGGGCATGAACAGGCCCTCGCCCATCAGCGACTGGAAGGATTCGGGGTTCATCGGGTCGATGTCACGCACCGCTTCCTCGATGCGTGACATGTCGATGTGGATGCCGCGGGCGTAGGCCTCGACGGCGGAAATCACCGAGGAGCGCAGCCACGGCACCCGGTTGAACAACCGGGCGTGGGCGCATTCGCGCAGCGCGGCAAAGAGCAGCACCTCCTGCTCGGGGACCTCGAGGCCCTCGCCGAAGGCGGTGAGGTTGGTGGGCACCAGCGCCGGGGTCGAGCCGGCCAGCGGCAGCCCGATGTCGGTGGCGCCCAGCACGTCCTTGGCCAGGCCGCCGACGGCGGTGCCCAGCTGCATGCCGAACATGGTTCCGCCCAGGGACTGGAGCATGCCCTGGGCCCCGCCCATCATGGGGCGCATCTGCTCGGGGATCTGCTCGCTCAGCGCGCTGGTGATGGCCTTGCCGACGCTCAGTGCAACGGGTTCGGTCAACGACTTCCACACCGGCATGGTCTTTTCGACCCACTCGGCGCGGGAGAAGGCGCGGCATTCGCTGCCGTCGGCCTCGAACACGGTGGCCGCGTCCAGCCACATCTCGGCCAGTCGGGCCGCATTGGCCACGGCGGAGGCGCGATTCGCGGAGATCGATGGGTCATCGGAGGCGATGGCCTGGCGGGCGGCGTCGGTGGCCATCTTCCAGTTCACCGGGCCACCGTCGCCCTTGGACATCGCTGCCATCATGGCCTGTGCCTGCGCCATCATCTGCGCCATGGCCTCGGGGTTGTTGGACAGGCCCATGGCCTCGCCCAGGCCCTCCGGGAGGTTCTTGGGGTCGAATCCGCCGGCGCCGCCAAAGAGAGAGCCGAACATCTCGGAGAACGGGTCCTTCGCGTTCTCGTCGTCGTTGTCGGAGTCGTCGGGTCGGTTTGATGGGGGATTTTCAGCCATGGTTCAACGGTACCCCCGGGCCACGGGATCGGCCCATGATCTGAAGTTACAGTTCGCTGTGGGCACATCGGAAAACACTGTGAAGGCGTCGGCGGTTCCCCGTGCCGCAGGCGCCCACCGCGGCACGGGCTTGTAGGCTGGAGGCTGC
Source organism: Paeniglutamicibacter sp. (assembly GCF_046714615.1). Classification (NCBI taxonomy): domain Bacteria; kingdom Bacillati; phylum Actinomycetota; class Actinomycetes; order Micrococcales; family Micrococcaceae; genus Paeniglutamicibacter; species Paeniglutamicibacter sp. The sequence goes on along the minus strand of NZ_JBKKAP010000027.1, from coordinate 4,534 downwards.
CGCGGCGCACGGCGAATGCCCGTGCCGCGAGCGAGAACGCCAGCAAGGAAAGAGGGAGTCGTGCCAGCAGCGCATGAAGGACCAGCACCGGAGCACGGCCGGCACACCGACGTGGACCTCGGAGCACACCGGGACCCGGACGGCGCCGACCACCGGCCGCTGGCGCACCGCTGGCCGGAGAGCGACCTCGGCCAGGCCATGTTGCGCCACAAGCGCGCCGGGGCCGGCTGGGTCGCCATGGGGCTCATCGCCGCGGCCGCGCTCCTGCCCACCCACTTCGTGGTCGAGTCCGCGGGTCCGGCGCTGAACACCATCGGCAGCGTCGAGGGCACGCGGCTGCTGGAGATCAGCGGGACCAAGACCTACCCCACCTCCGGGGAACTGGACATGACCACGGTGTACGTCCAGGGCGGCGGCCAGCAGCGGCTGCCCTTCTTCAGCGTCCTCTGGGGCTGGATCAACCCGGACGAGGACGTGGTCCCGGAGGAAACGGTGCTGCCGCGCGGCACCACGACGACGGAACAAAGCGAACAGAGCACAGTGATGATGGATGACTCGCAGCAGCTCTCCACCGCCGCGGCGCTGCACGAACTGGACATGCCCTTCTCCAGCCACCTGGGCGTGGTCGGGTTTGCGACCCAGCGGAATTCCGGCGTCCTGAAGGTCTCCGACCGGCTCGAGACGATCAACGGGCAGGAGATCAGCGACCTGGAAACGCTGAAGGAGCATCTCGATGCGGCGGGGGAGGCGCCCAGCAAGCTGGGGATCACCCGCGAGGGCAAGCCCCTGACCGTCACGGTGAGCACCGAAGCGGGAGCCGAGGGTCAACGGCAGCTGGGGATCCTGCTCTCGGGCAGCTTCGACTTCCCGGTTGAGGTGAAGTTCGGGCTGGAGAACGTCGGCGGTCCCAGCGCCGGAATGATGTTCGCCCTGGCGATCGTGGACCAGCTGACCGAGGGGGAGATGACCGGGGGCAAGCACTTTGCCGGCACCGGCGCCATCACCGCCGACGGCAAGGTCGAACCCATCGGCGGCATCGCGCAGAAGCTCGTCGGCGCCAGGGACCAGGGGGCCGAGTACTTCCTTGCCCCGGCCCAGAACTGCGCAGATGTCGCCGGCCGGGTCCCCGACGGGCTTCAGGTCATCAAGGTAGGCACTCTTGCCGAGGCGCGGGCGGCGGTCGAGGGGATTGGCATGGGCAAGGACCCGGCATCATTCGAGGGCTGCGGCTAACCAAACCGGGCGCTTTTCGGGGGCCGATTCGGGGTCCCGGGTCAGACTCACTGCCACCCGGGTCACAATCGCCTCACATTTCCGCGACATCATCCTTTGGGGTGCTCCGTCGGGCGCCGATGCAGGGCAGAATAGGGAACAAAGACACAATTCAGGCGCGTTTCCCGCGCGTCGAACGTTCCAACGGTGAGGTATAAATTGAGTTTTGGCACTGGCAGCCCCTTTGAGGGCCCCCCGCGGGGTCCCGAAGGCCGTCCCGACCCGCAACGGCATCCGCGACGCCCATCCCCGCTGATGCCCACGATCATCGTGATCGGTATCCTCGTTGCCGCTTTCGTGTTCGTTTCCAGCGTCTATGCAGACGTGCTCTGGTACAACCAGCTGGGCTTCGAGCGCGTGTTCTGGACCGAGTACCTGTCCAAGGCAGCGATCTTCGTGGCGGCATTCCTGCTCATGGCCTTCGCGACCTGGATCTCGCTGCGCCTGGCCTACCGTTCGCGGCCGGTCTACGCCCCGGACGGGCAGCGCCAGGACACCATGTCCAAGTACCAGTCGCAGCTCGAGCCCATGCGCCGCCTGCTGATGATCGGTGTCCCGGTCGTCATCGGCGTCTTCGCGGCCACCGCAGTGACCTCGCAGTGGAAAGAGGTGCTGCTGTTCTTCAACCAGGTCGATTTCAACGAGACCGACCCGCAGTTCGGCATGGACCTGTCCTTCTACATGTTCTCGCTGCCGTTCATCGGGCTGCTCAACGGGTACTTGATCTCGGTCGTGCTCATTGCCGGGATCGCCGGCCTGCTCACCCACTACCTCTATGGCGGAATCCGCATCGAGGAGCGCGGCGGGGTTGTCATCGGCAAGCCGGCCCGCATCCACATTGCCGCCTTCGCCGTGGGCTTCCTGCTGCTGCAGGGCGTGAATTTCTGGGTGGACCGCTACTCCACGCTGCTCTCGCAGAACGGCCGCGTGGCAGGTGCCCTGTACACCGATGTGCACGCGGTGATCCCGACCAAGACCATCCTGGCCATCGCCGCCGTGCTGGTCGCGGTGACCTTCATCGTCGCCGCCATCATGGGCCGCTGGCGCCTGCCGATCATCGGCACCGCAATGTTGCTGGTGACGGTCATCGTCGCCGGTGGCATCTACCCGTTCATCGTGCAGCAGTACCAGGTCATCCCCTCGGAAAAGACGCTGGAACGCGAGTTCATCCAAAAGAACATCGAGATGACGCGCAAGGCCTACGGCCTGGATGTGGTTGAGGAGACGGCGTACGACGTCGAGCTGAACCCGCAGAAGAACGCCTTGGCCCAGGACCGGGCCACCACCACCAACATCCGCCTGCTTGACCCGAACCTGGTCTCGGCCGCGTTCGACCAGCTGCAGCAGTTCCGCACCTACTACAAGTTCACCCCGACCCTGAACGTGGACAGGTACGAGATCGACGGCACCATCGAGGACACCGTCATCGGCGTGCGCGAAGTGAATGTGGACCCGACCGACACCTGGGTCAACCAGCACATTACCTACACCCACGGCTACGGCCTGGTCGCCGCCTTCGGCAACCGCGTTGCCGCCGGCGGACGCCCCGATTTCATGCTCAGCGGCATCCCGACCAACGGCGTGTTGGCCAGCGACGAGACCTACGAGCCGCGCATCTACTTCGGCGAGATGTCCCCTGACTACTCGATCGTCGGCGGCCCCGAGGGCTGGGACCCGCGCGAACTTGACCGCCCGGCCTCCGGCTCGGGCAGCCAGGACACCCGCAACACCTTCGACGGCGACGGCGGACCCTCAGTCGGCAACTTCTTCAACCGACTGGTGTATTCGCTGAAGTTCGCCTCGACGGACCTCCTGCTCTCCGATGCGATCAACGATGAATCGCAGATCCTCTACGACCGCAGCCCGAAACAGCGCGTGGAGAAAGTCGCCCCGTACCTGACGGTGGACTCGAATGCCTACCCGGCGATCGTTGACGGACGCGTGCAGTGGATCGTCGATGCCTACACGACGTCGAAGAACTACCCGTACTCCAAGCAGCAGGCCCTGGACTCGGCGGTCACAGACTCGCTGACCGGAGGCACCCGCGCCGTCACGCAGACCGGGCAGATCAACTACATCCGCAACTCGGTCAAGGCGACGGTTGACGCCTACGACGGTTCTGTCACGCTCTACGCATGGGAGCCCGAGGAGCCGCTGCTGCAGGCCTGGCAGAAGGTCTTCCCGACGAACATCAAGTCCTACAAGGACATGTCCGCCGAGCTGATGAGCCATGTGCGTTACCCGGAGGACCTGTTCAAGGTGCAGCGTGAACTCCTCGCCACGTACCACGTAACCGATCCCGGGGGCTTCTACGACGCCAACGATGCATGGTCGGTCCCTTCGGACCCGACGCAATCCAACGTGAACATCAAGCAGCCCCCGTACTACCTGTCGCTGAGGATGCCGAACCAGGAGAAGGAAGCCTTCTCGCTGACCTCGACATTCATCCCGCAGACCGCGGCCGGGGGACAGCAGCGCAACGTGCTCTTCGGCTTCCTGGCCGCGGAGGCCGATGCCGGCTCCGAGGCGGGAGTGAAGGCCGAGGGCTATGGGAAGCTGCGACTGCTTGCCATCCCGCGCGAGCTCTCGGTGCCCGGCCCCGGCCAGGCACAGCAGAACTTCGACTCCAATGCCACGGTGTCGCAGGCATTGAACCTGTTGCGCCAGGGCGCCTCGGAAGTCAAGAACGGCAACCTGCTCTCGCTGCCGGTTGGCGGCGGCATCCTGTACGTCCAGCCGGTCTATGTGCAGTCCTCGGGCCAGACGTCCTACCCGACCTTGCGCAAGGTGCTCGTTGCCTTTGGCGACAGGGTCGGCTTCGCCGACACGTTGGCGGAAGCACTTGACCAGGTGTTCCAAGGAACCTCGGGCGCCGTCACCAGCGAGACAGGCAACGGCGAAGGTGAGGGCGAGGAACCAGGAACGCCTCCGGCGACCCAGACCGCCGAGCAGCAGCTCAGTGCGGCCCTGAACGATGCCAACGCGGCCATCACCGCAGGCCAGGCGGCACTGGCCGAGGGCGACTTCGCCAAGTACGGCGAGGAGCAGGCCAAGCTGCAGGATGCCCTCGAGCGCGCAACCGAGGCGCAGGATGCACTGACGGGTGCCGCGGCACCCACCGATGCGCCGGCTCCCTCGGCACCCGCCTCCGAGGCACCGGCCACGGAGACCCCCGCGCTGTAAGGCGTAGGGCCTCCCCGCGGGCATCCAGGTGTGGGGGGGGCCGGCGCGCGGCGGGATGGGGCCGCCCGACCAACAACTA
>NZ_JBKKAP010000026.1:0-22260 GCF_046714615.1 Paeniglutamicibacter sp. | reverse complement strand
CCTGTTCTAGGAGTCCGTTCCCCGCGTCGACACCGACCATCGGAACGGAAGCATGCCCGACCGGGCCACCAGGTGGGTACGAAAAAGGGCGGCCCGCCCCCGGCAAGAACCGGAAACGAACCGCCCTCTACGATGAAGCCCAGTGGGCGCAAACGCCTATGCGGACTCTTGGTCCTGCAGCGCCTTCACGATCTGCGGCAGCAAGCCGCGGAACGCACGCCCGCGATGGCTGATTGCGTTCTTTTCCTCACCGGAAAGTTCCGCCACGGAGATCTCGTAGCCATCGGGCTGCAGGATCGGGTCGTAGCCGAAGCCACCGTTCCCCCGGCGCTCGCGCAGCAGCGTCCCGGCCAGGTGGCCCATCTCCACGGCAACGTAGCCGCCAGGGGTGGCCAGCGCCGAGGCACACACGAAGGAAGCCCCGCGATGCTCATCGGCAATGTCCCCCAGCTGGGCCAGCAGCAGGTCGATGTTCGCCTCGTCGTCGCCGTGCTTCCCGGACCAGCGGGCCGAGAAGATCCCCGGCGCCCCGCCCAGCACGTCGACCGAGAGGCCCGAGTCGTCGGCAATGGCGACCAGACCGGTGGCCTCGCACACTGCGCGGGCCTTCAACAGCGCGTTGCCCTCGAAGGTCACCTGGTCCTCGATGACGTCCGGCGCCCCCACGGCACCGGCGTCGACGACCTGGGTGTCAACGTCGAGCCCCGGGACCTGCCCGCGCAGGAGCTCGCGCAGTTCGCGCAGCTTGCCCTGGTTGTGGGTGGCCAGCACCAGCCTCGGGGTTGGGCTCATTCGCCCTGTCCCAGGGTGATGCGCTGGATCAGGGCCAGCTCCGTGGTCCCCACCAGTGCCAAATCCAGCAGGGAGTCGAGTTCGGCGCGCTTGAAGGGGACGCCCTCGGCGGTGCCCTGCACCTCGACGAAGTCGCCGGTCCCGGTGACCACGACGTTCATGTCGGTCTCGGCGCGCACGTCCTCCTCGTAGGGCAGGTCAAGCATCGGGACCCCGTCGATGATGCCCACGGAGATCGCGGCGACCGAGTCAGTGAGCACGGTGGCGTTCTTGCGCACCAGCTTGTTCTCCTTGGCCCATTCGATGGCCTCGGCCAGCGCGACGTAGGCGCCGGTGATGGCCGCGGTGCGGGTGCCGCCGTCGGCCTGGAGCACGTCGCAGTCAAGCACGATGGTGTTCTCGCCCAACGCCTTGGTGTCGATGACCGCGCGCAGCGAGCGGCCGATCAGGCGGGAAATCTCGTGGGTGCGGCCGCCGATCTTGCCCTTGACGGACTCGCGGCCGTTGCGGGTGTTGGTGGCACGCGGCAGCATGGCGTATTCGGCGGTGACCCAGCCGGTGCCCTGTCCCTTGAGCCAGCGCGGCACGCCCTCGGTAAAGGAGGCGGTGCACAGCACCTTGGTGTTGCCGAATTCGATCAGGGCCGAGCCCTCGGCCTGCTTGGACCAGCCACGGGTAATGGTGATCTCACGGAGTTGGTCGACGCCGCGCCCGTCGGCGCGCACTGCTGCTGTGGTTGATGCTGAAGTCATGGCTTCAAGTCTAGTCGTCGCGCCGTGTCCCTCCGTCGACGCAAAAAGTATGGCGGTGCGGTTCCGGAAATCACTGGAACCGCACCGCCGCCGCTAAAAAGCCCGCCGCCAGGCGGAGCCCGCTACTTCGTCTTGGTGCCCGGCCACTCGCGGGCCGGTGCCGAGCGCACGATGGAGACCGGCGCGGTGGGCAGCGACTTGGGCGTGCCCAGCTGCGAGCCGGAGAACACGCCGTAGGTCACCCCGGAGACCGCCACGGCAATGCCGCCGTCGTAGACCTCCTTGGCCTCGTTGACCACGGTGTTGATGTCGGTCCACACCGGGATGTGGGTCAGCAGCAGGCGCTCGACCCCGGCCTCGGCGGCTGCCTGCCCGGCGCGCTTGCCGGTGAGGTGCACGCCGGTGATCCCGTCGTCGCGACCCTCCTCGAAGGCGGCCTCGCAGAGGAACATGTCGGCGCCCTGGGCTGCCTCGATGAGTTCGGGGCACGCGTCGGTGTCACCCGAATAGGTCAGCACGCTGGTGCGCATGGTCCCGTCGGCAACCGGTTCGGTGGCCTCCACGCGCAGGGCGTAGGACTCCTCGATGGGGTGCAGCACCGGGTAGGGGGTGATCGAAAACGGGCCGATCTTCACCGGCTGGCGGGATTTCCAGTGCTGGAAGTCGTAGTCCGGGTGCATGCCCTCTTCCAGCGGGAGGCCGTAGGCGGTGGCCATCCGGTCCGCGGTGGCAGCAGGCCCGTGCACCAGCATCCTCTCGCGGTTCCAGCCATTGGGATCCCAGCGGATGGCAACGTGCATGCCGCACAAATCCATGCAGTGGTCTGGGTGCAGGTGGGAGATGAAGATCCCGTCCAGGTCCTTGATGTCCACATAGCGCTGCAGCACGCCCAGCGCGCCGGAGCCAAGGTCCAGCAGGATCTTCCAGTCGCGTTCGCCGTCGAACGCGGTGACCAGGTAGCAGGAGGCGGGCGACCCCGGGCCGGGGAACGAGCCGGTGCAGCCGATGATCGTCAGCTTCATGAGGCACTCGCTTTCGAAAGAGCCACCATCTGCGGGGTAATCATCGCGATGGAGCCGGTCGGGTAGTGGGCGGCCACGTGGTCGACTTGTTCGACCGCGAGCACTTCCGGGCCCAGGAAGCGCCTGGCCAGGATCTCAAAACTGTCGGCGTCGCCGGTGGCGAGGAACTGGTGCGTGGGCGCCTGCGCCTCGGTGCGCGCCAGGTCGTGGCTGATCAACGCGCGGTAGACATCCTTCGCGGTCTCCTCGGCACTGGAGACCAGGGTGACGTCCTCGCCCATGACGTAGGAGATCACGCCGGTCAGCAACGGGTAGTGGGTGCAGCCCAGCACCAGCGTGTCCACGCCGGCGGCCTTGAGCGGGGCCAGGTAGGCCTCGGCGGTCTCCATCAGTTCGGCGCCGGTGGTGATCCCGTTTTCCACGAACTCGACGAACCTGGGGCAGGCCACGGAGGTGATGGAGTAGTGCGGGGCTGCGGCGAAGGCGTCCTCGTAGGCGCGGGACCCGACGGTGGCCTGGGTCCCGATGACCCCGATCTTCCCGTTGCGGGTGGCCGAGACGGCGCGGCGCACCGCGGGCTGGATCACTTCGACGACGGGGATTCCGTAGCGGGCGGTGTAGCGTTCGCGGGCATCGCGCAGCACCGCGGCGGAGGCGGAGTTGCAGGCGATGACCAGCAGCTTGACGCCGGCATCGACGAGTTCGTCCATCACCCCGAGCGCATTGGCACGCACTTCGGCGATGGGAAGCGGCCCATAGGGCGAATTCGCGGTGTCCCCGACGTACATCGTCGATTCACCGGGAAGCTGGTCAATAATGGCGCGGGAAACGGTCAGGCCGCCGACCCCTGAGTCGAAGATGCCCAACGGGGCATTCGGATGGGGCCGCTCGGATGGTCGATTCTCGCTAGAGGACACACTTGTCATGGTCTACGAAGCCTACGTGGTTTTCGCGTCCAACGGCTAGCATGCGCGACACACTGTAGCCCAGCTCACAAGGACTTGAGCATTGCCTGCATCAGGGATTCCTGCAGCCAGGTGACGAAGTTGTAGACCAGCGCCAGGTATTCGTCGACCGTTTCGGCCTTGGACCAGTCGTCCTGCGCGTGGATCCGCTCGGCGTCTTCATCGCTCTCCAGGCCCAGCCGTTCGGCGAGCACCAGGCGCACGTCGTTGACGGCTGCGGCAAAGCGCGGGGCGGTCTGCTCGTTGAGCAGGATACTGCCGGACTCCATCAACAGTGCGGCCTCGCGCAGGGCACCGATCTTGCGTTCGCGGATCCCGCGCTCCGAAAGCCTGCGGAATTCAAGCGACGCAACGGCGTCGTCCGGGTCCGCGTCGGGCAGCAGGCGCTTGGTGGCCCTGTCGCTCGGTGCGGCGAAGTCCTCCTTGTGCGCGTTGGGATCCAGGCCGACCAAGGCCCACAGCGGATCCTCGTCGGGAACGCGCTCGGGCTCCAGCAGCGTGATGACGTCCTCGAAGAGGCCGCGGAGCAGCTGGCGTTCGGCGGCTTCCAGGGACGCGGAGAACCCGCGCATGGTGCTCTTGAATGCTCGTGCCATGTCTAGGCTGCGTCCGCCTTGGACAGGGTGGCCCACAGGCCGAAGCCGTGCATCGCTGCCACGTCGGCCTCGATCTTCTCGCGGTTGCCGGTGGCGACCACGCTGCGGCCGTCCTGGTGTACCTGCATCATCAGCTTCTCGGCCTTGGCCTCGGAGTATCCGAAGTAGGAACGGAAGACAAAGCTGACGTAGCTCATCAGGTTGACCGGGTCGTTCCAGACGATCAAGATGTAGGGCTGGTCGAGTTCGTGTGCTTGTGCCTGCTCTACGTGCTCAAGCACATCGGGCATCGCAGTCATGGTTGGCATACCTCCCATTCTACGACCGTCCACCCTGGATGCGAACCGGGGGCCACCCGGGCCGTGGACACGGTGAGGTCGATGGCGCAAGGCGGCGACTCACACGCACCAACGCGGCATGGGACCGACGCCGGGTCTAGAGTAACTACTAGCGTTTGTACCGCCGGCCCGGTTCCACGCCGCCACTTGCGGCGGACCGGATCCGGCGCCCCGAGCCCGATAAAGGTGCAAACCAGTCCGGCATTCCATTGCCCCAGTCCCCCGTCGCGAGGAGCCCACCGGCCATGTGGCAGCAGCCCACCTCCCTTTTTACCGACCACTACGAACTGACGATGCTGCAGGCCTCCCTGCACTCGGGCGCGGCACACCGCCCCAGCGTCTTCGAGGCCTTCGCCCGCCGCCTGCCCGAAGGCCGGCGCTATGGCGTGCTGGCCGGAACCGGCCGGATCCTCGAGGGCATCAAGGAGTTCCGCTTCGGCGATGAGCAGCTGCGTTTCCTCGCCGATACCAAGGTCGTCGACGCCACCACGCTCAAGTACCTGGAAAACTTCTCGTTCAGCGGAAACATCCACGGCTACGCCGAAGGGGAAATCTACTTCCCCTACTCCCCCGTGATGATCGTCGAGTCGACCTTCGCCGAGGCCTGCGTGCTGGAGACCTTCGTGCTCTCCGCGCTGAACCACGACTCCGCCATCGCCTCCGCCGCCTCGCGCATGATCGCCTCGGCCGGGTCCCGCCCCTGCATCGAGATGGGCTCGCGGCGCACGCACGAGGAATCCGCGGTCGCCGCCGCCCGCGCGGCGATCATCGCCGGATTCGACTCGACCTCGAACCTGGAGGCCGGGCACCGCTACGGGATCAAGACCGTGGGCACCGCCGCTCACTCCTTCACGCTGCTGCACGACTCCGAGCGTGCCGCCTTCGAGGCGCAGGTCGCCTCGATGGGCGTTGGCACCGCCCTGCTGGTGGACACCTACGACGTGGAGGCCGGGGTGCGCACCGCCGTGGACGTCGCCGGTCCCGGGCTCGGCGCGGTGCGCCTGGACTCCGGGGACCTGGTGGAACAGGCCCGCTGGGTGCGGACCCTGCTCGATGACCTGGGCAACGAGAACACGCGCATCATGGTCACCTCCGACCTCGACGAATATGCCATTGCCGCGCTCCAGTCAGCCCCGGTGGACGCGTACGGCGTGGGCACCTCGCTGGTCACCGGTTCCGGGCACCCGACCGCCTCCATGGTCTACAAGCTGGTTTCCCGCCAGAACGACGCGGGCGAGTACGTGGACGTCGCCAAGGCCGCCAAGAACAAGGTCTCCGTGGGCGGGCGCAAGTTCGCGGTGCGCCTGCTCAACGAGCGCGGCCGGGCCACCGAGGAACTCATCGGGGTGGGCGAGGCGCCCGCATCCGATGCCAACGACCGCGCCCTGCTGACACAATTCGTCTCAAACGGGGATGTCGACGAGGCGTTCACCGGGGCAGCCGGCGTGCGCCGCGCGGCACAGCGCCACCGGGACTCGATCCTGGAAATGCCCGGCAGCTCCCGCCGCCTGCAACGCGGCGAACCGGTGATCGGCACCCGATTCATTGACGAGAACTGAGAACTGCGAGAGGTAGAGCATCATGACCCAGGAACCAACCACCGTGCCGGAACAACCTGCGGCACGGGTATTGATCATCGTTGATGTTCAGAACGACTTCTGCGAGGGCGGCAGCCTCGGCGTGGACGGCGGGGCCGAGGTGGCCGCGGCGATCGCCACCGTGCTGCGCGAGCGGGCCGACAGCTATGCGGCAGTGGTGGCGACCCAGGATTGGCACATCGATCCGGGGTCCCACTTCTCCGCTGCCCCTGACTTCATCGATTCCTGGCCGGTGCACTGCGTTGCCGCCACCGACGGCGCCGCGCTGCACCCGGAACTGTCCGCGGCTTCCGGTTTCATCGGGCACTACTTCCGCAAGGGCCGCTTCGCCGCCGCGTATTCGGGCTTCGAGGGCCATCTGGCCTCGGAGTCCGATGACGTGGACGACGAATCCGGGGCGCTGCTGGGCGACTGGCTGCGCGGGCGCGGGATCGACGAGGTGGACATCGTGGGCATCGCCACCGACTACTGCGTTCGCGCCACCGCCCTGGATGCAAAGACCCAGGGCTTTGCCACCACCGTCATTTCCCCGCTGACCGCCGCGGTCCATCCGGAAAACACGCCGGCGGTGCTCCAAGAGCTGCGCGACGCCGAGGTCACTGTCATTTCGCTGGGGTGAGCCCGGCGCACGGGGAGCCGGGCCCGGACAATCCGGACGCCCAGGACCTGGACAAGTGAAAAGCCGGTGGTCCGGTGCGCTGGATACCTTCCAACGCACCGGATCACCGGCCTTTGCGCAACTACTTCTTGCCGATGAACCAGCCCTGCAGCTTGTTCAGCCGCTTCTGCAGCTGCTCGGCATTGGCCTGGGCGACCGCCGGTCCCCCGCACGCCTCGCGCAGATTGGTGTGGATGACCCCGTGCGGGGTGCCGGTGCGCGCGCTCCACGCCGAGACGTTCTTGGAGAGCGTCGAGCGCATCTCCATCAGCGCCCGGTGGTCCACCACGGGTGCTTCCGCGGCTTCCTCGTGGCTCTTGCGCACCTTGCGCCTCGAGACCTGTTCGGCCTGGCGCTGGCGCAGCAGCACGCCCACCTGGTCGGCGTCCAGGAGCCCGGGGATGCCCAGGAAGTCTTCCTCCTCCTCGGAGCCCACGGCGCCGCCGGTGCCGAACTCGCCGCCGTCAAAGAGCACCCGGTCGAAGGAGGCGTTGGAATTCAGCGCCTCGAACTTCTGCTTGTTCAGCTCGTCGCTGGCCTTCTCCTCGCGGTTGGCCTCGGCGACCAGGTCGTCCTCGGGGTTGTAGTCCGGGTCCTGGAAGTGCTTCTCGGGTCGGTCCAGCGCGTGGTCCCGCTCGGTCTCCATCTCATTGGCCAGGGCCATGAGCACCGGCACCGAGGGCAGGAAGATGGACGCGACCTCGCCGCGCTTCCGGCTTCGCACGTAGCGGCCGATGGCCTGGGCGAAGAAGAGCGGGGTGGAGGTGGAGGTGGCGTAAACGCCCACGCACAGCCGGGGCACGTCGACGCCCTCGGACACCATGCGCACGGCGACCATCCAGCGTGAATCGCCGGCGGAGAACTCGTCGATCTTCTTCGAGGCGCCGGCGTCGTCGGAAAGGATCACGGTGACCTTTTCGCCGCAGATCTTCTCCAGCTGCTCCGCGTAGCCGCGCGCGTCCTCATGGTCGGTGGCGATCACCAGGGCGCCGGCGTCCGGAACGGTGCGGCGGACCCGGGTCAGGCGCTTGTCGGCGGCCTGGAGCACCGAGGGGATCCAGTCGCCGGCAGGGTCCAGGGCGGTGCGCCAGGCATGTGCGGTGATGTCCTTGGTGAAGCCCTCGCCGAGCTGGGCCTCCATTTCCTCGCCCGAGCTGGTCTTCCAGCGCATGGACCCGGAGTAGGCCATGAACAGCACCGGGCGCACCACGTGGTCGCGCAGCGCCTGGCCGTAGCCGTAGGTGTAGTCGGCCCGCGAGCGGCGGATGCCGTCGGGACCTTCGGCGTATTCAACAAAGGGGATTGCCGCGGTGTCCGAGCGGAAGGGGGTTCCGGTCAGCGCCAGGCGGCGGGTCGCGGGCTCGAAGGCCTCGCGGATGCCCTCACCCCAGGAAAGCGCGTCGCCGCCGTGGTGGATCTCGTCGAGGATCACCAGGGTGCGGGCGGCCTCGACCTTGGCCCGGTGCAGCATCGGCTTGGAGGCGACCTGCGAGTAGGTGACGACGACGCCGATGTAGCCATCCCCGTGGCGGCCGTCGGAGTTCTTGAAGTTCGGGTCGATCGCCAGGCCCACGCGCCCTGCGGCATCGGCCCACTGCTTCTTGAGGTGGTCGGTGGGGGCGACCACGATGATGCGGTTGATGGTCTTGGCATCGACCAGCACCTTGGCCAGGCGCAGCGCGAAGGTGGTCTTGCCGGCGCCGGGGGTTGCCACGGCCATGAAGTCGCGGGGGTTGGCGGTGAAGTACTTGTCCAGCGCCTCGGCCTGCCAGGCGCGGAGCTTGGGTCCGGTGCCCCAGGCCGCCCGTTCCGGGTAGGCCGGAGGAAGACGGTCCTCCATGGGCAGCTTGTCTGCAAGTGAGAACAAGGTATCGGTCATGCATACACCTCCACGGCGCTAAAAAAATCATCCCCCTTGGGCGCGGGCCGGCGCGCGCAAGGGGGTTCTGGGTGAACCTACGATGCGTGGAGGATGTTACTTCTTGTCCTTGTCCCCGCCGCCGGTGAGGCCCTCGTAGATTTCCTTGCACTCGGGGCACACGGGGAACTTCTGCGGGTCGCGGCCCGGGATCCAGACCTTGCCGCACAGGGCAATGACCGGATCGCCGGAGAGTGCCGACTCCATGATTTTTTCCTTGCGCACGTAGTGCGCGAAGCGTTCGTGGTCCCCGGCCTCGACTTCCTGGGCCACCTCGGTGCGCTCGATGGTGGTGGCACCGCCGCCTGAGGTTGTGCGCGGGTCATCTCGGAACGGATCTAGGGGCATGCTCATGTCCACCAGTCTAACAACGGATTGATCAACTTCCGGCAGATTCGCCGGGTGCCGTGCATCGCATCGTTGCCTCAGCGGTTGACCATGACCGCCTGCATCAGCTCGGGCATGCGGGCCTCGAGCCAGCGCCCGCCGATGCGGATTCCGGCAACCAGCAGCGCCGCACCCTCCGCCACGCCCACCACCAGCGCCAGCCAGCCGAAGAGCGCATCCCCGGTGAGCAGCTGGGCCACCAGCAGCCCGAGCGCCGGCAGCAGGAGCACCGACATGAGCGTGAAGGTGGCCAGTTGCACGATGGCCATCCGCGCCCCGGCGCCCGGGGGCGTCTTGAAGGGGCTCTCCCCGGGCAGCGGGACCGCGTAGGTGAAGCGCGCCGAGGCGACCGACGCCACGCCGAGCCCGGCCAGCAGCCCGCACAGCGAGATCCCGAGGATCGCCGGCAGCAGGTCGGTCCGGCCCAGGAACACCGGCGGCAGGATCGCCGCCAGCGCCGTCACCGGCAGCGCGACCACGGCGCACGCCAGCACGCGGCCCGCGCGGTCGGCGACCCCGCGCACCCCGGTGAGCACGTGCAGCGAGAACGCGGTGGAGTCGTAGGAGACGTCGGCGGAAATCGCGAACGCCATCAGGATCCCCAGCAGCGGGCCCAGGACCAGCATGATCTGGGGGTTCCCGGCGTTGGCGGCGGTGAACCAGATCAGCACCGGCATCAGCGGGACGATCACGATGGACGCGGCGTAGCGCGGGTCCTTGAGCCAGTAGGTCAGCGACCGTGCCGCCACCGCGCCGACGGGGGTCGCGGGGAAGATGCCGAAGGCGCCCATGCCCACGGCCTTGGTGCTGGTGCGCGGCGCCAGCGGGTTCTCCATCGACTTGTGCAGGCCGCGTTCCCACGCCCAGAGCACCGCGCCCAGGTACGCCAGCCCCAGGACCAGGCGCGCCGCCCCCAGCACCCAGGCCCCGGCGGCCAGGTCCCCGGGCAGCGCCGCGAAGACGCCCAGCGGGGTGAAGCCCAGCACCGTCACGACCCGCGGCAGCCAGTCCAGCACCGAGTCGATGCCCTCGGCGGCTGAGCCGATGATCGGCCCCAGCAGGATCAGCGGGACTATTGCGATGATCCCGGCCACGTCGCGGAAGCGCCGCGATCCCGTCAACCGGGTCATCGAGGTGGTGGTCAGCCGGGCCAGCGCCAGGCACATCACAGCACCAAGCACGCCGCCGATCACCGCTGCGACCAGGGTTGCGGGGTCGCGGCGCCAGGCCAGGAACTGCCCGCCGAGCAGCAGGAGCGTCAGCGCGCCCGGGACCCCGATCAAGCCCGAGAGCAACAGCCCCGCGGCAAGCCGGGGCCGCGACAGCGTGAAGGTGGTGAAGCGTGCCGGGTCCAGGGTCAAGTCGACCCCGAAGGCGACCAGCGGGATGATGGCCCAGCCCAGGGTGATGAGCGAGACCGCCGCGACCAGGATGGTGTTGGACAGCGCCGGATCCACCTCGGCCAGGTACACCGTGCCTGCCACCAGCGCCACGGCCAGGCCCAGCCCGTAGAGCGCCCCGATGCCGACCCCGACCAGTTGCCAGGGGCTGCGCCGGAAGGAGTTGCCCAGCAGCAGAAGCTTGAGTCTTAGGAGGTGTGCAACCACGACAGCCCCTCGTTCGTGCCGCGGCCGCCGACCAGCTGGACGAAGCGTTCCTCGAGGGAGGTTCCGCCGCGCACCTGATCCACGGTCCCGGCCGCCAGCAGGTTGCCGTTGGCGATGACCGCCACGTGGCTGCACATGCGCTGGACCAGGTCCATGACGTGGGAGGAGACGATGACGGTGCCGCCGTGGGCGACGTAGTCGGCGAGGATCTCGCGGATGTTGGCGGCGGACACCGGGTCCACGGCCTCGAAGGGCTCATCGAGCACCAGCACCCGCGGGGAGTGGATCAGCGCCGTGGCCAGCGCGATCTTCTTGGTCATGCCCGCGGAGTAGTCGACGACCAGCTTGTTGCCGGCGTCTTCCAGATCCAGCACGCGCAGCAAGTCCTCGGTGCGCGTCTGAACCGTGGCGCGGTCCATGCCGCGCAGCAGGCCGGAGTAGGTGACCAGCTGGCGCCCGGAGAGCCTGTCGAAGAGGCGCACCCCGTCGGCCAGCACGCCCATGGCGGCCTTGGCCTTCAGCGGCTCGGCCCAGACATCGATGCCGTTGAGCCGGACTTGCCCGGCATCCGGGCGCAGCAGCCCGGTGGCCATGGACAGCGTGGTGGTCTTGCCGGCGCCATTGGGTCCAACGAGGCCGAAGAAGGACCCGACGGGGACGTCGAGGGAAATGCCGTTGACCGCGACCTTTTCGCCGAATCGCTTGCCCAGCGATCGGATCGACAGGGCCGGTGTGCCGGGTTCCGGAGAGGAGTTGCTCATGGAATCGAAATTAGCAGTCGGTACGCGGTTTTGCTGTCATCCCTGCGGACTAATCCGCCCGCCCGTGCCATCTCTTCGGATGAGGCGCCGCGCCGGACGGACGCGAACGCGCCAAGCCTGAGCCCCTACCCCGGGCATGCGAAGGGGAGCACCGCCCGCACCCTTGCGGGCCGTGTCGGCGCTCCCTACGTTCATTTGCCGTGAGCCGACGCGCACGCGGGCCGGCTCACCGTGGATTTCCCGGCGAAAGCGTTCCTAGAAAAGAACGCGTGCCAGCTTCTGGCGCGAGGCAACGACGCGCTCGTCGCCGACGCCGACCACGGAGTACAACTCGACCAGGCGGGCGCGGGCGGCTTCCTTCTCGTCGCCGGCATTGCGGCCGATGAATGCCACCAGGCGGGCGAAGGCGTCTTCGATGTGGCCGCCCACCAAGTCCATGTCCGCCACGTCCAGCTGCGCCTGCAGATCATCCGGGGCAGCGGCACCGGCGGCACGCACCGCGGCAAGGTCCTTGCCCTCGGTGCGCATCAGCAGGCGCACCTGGTTCAGCCCGATGGCTGCTTCGCTGTCGTTGGGCTTTTCGTTCAGGGCCTGCTTGTACGCGTTTTCCGCGGCGGGCAGGTCTCCGGACTCGATGGCATCCAGGGCCTCCTGGTGCAGCGGCGGCAGCGGGGCAGGCCCGGTGGCCTGCGCCGTGGTGCCCAGCGGCGGGATGGTCCCGGCCACGCCGTGCTGGACGCCCAGGGACAGCAGCTCGTCGATCAGCGACTGGATCTGCGCGGCCTCGGCGCTGCCCTGGAACAGCGGCACGGGCTGGCCGTTGATCAGGGCGATGACCGAGGGAATCTGCGTGACCTGGAAGGCCTGGGCGATGGCGGGCTGCTGTTCCGCGTCCACGGTGGCCATGGCCAGGGTGCCGCTCTTGGCATCGACCAGGGCGGCCAGCATCCCGTCAAGCTGCACCGAGGCAGGGGAACGGCCGCTGCCCAGTGAAACGATCACCGGCACCTGCTGGGAGAGGGCGACGATTTCCGGGAAGAGCTCCTGGTTGACGGAACGCACCCAGGTGGGGGCGGACTCCCCCGATGGCGCAACCGACTCCGGTTGGGGCTGCTTGAAGGCTGCCAGATCAATGGCGCCGCGTGAGGAGGGTGCAGTGGGTTCAGGCATGCTGGTGGTCATTCCTCTACTTTAGGCCGCATCGGGCCCCGGTGGAAAACCCGTTGCCGCCTGCCGGCATTCACGCCGGCGCGGCGCCAACGACAGAAGGCGTGGTGCCTCGGTCACGGGATCCGCTACCCGCGCCGTGTGGCACCACGCCTTCCAATGCGGGAACCGTGTGGTTCCCGGTCCCCCCGAGGGGTGGGAGTGCTACTTCAGCAGCTTCGCTCCCTTGGTGATGACCTCTGCCGAAACCACGGAGATCTTGTCCTTGGAGTCCGCGGCAGGGATGTAGATGAGCGTCGGCTCGCCGTAGGTGATTTCGATGCCCTTCTTGGTGTCCTTGGCGCCGACGATCTTGGCGGTCGTGTCGTCCAGGCCGATGGTCCCGCCGTCCTCCTTCGGCTTGGCGGTGGTCGTGGCGGTGAAGTTGCCCGAGACCAGTGCCCCGCCGTCCGGGGTGGCCACCACGACGGTGTCCTTGGCGTTCACGGTCCGCTTGAAGGTGATCGTTGCGTCCTTGTTGGCCTTGACCAAGGCGTTCTGGTCCTTGGCGTTCAGGGTCAGGAAGGCGTTCTTGGCGAACTTGTCGGCGTCCTTGGACTTCTCGTTGTCCATGAATCCGGCCAGGCGCTCGAGCGCGACCTTCGGGGTCATGGTCAGGTCCTTGGCGTCGTCCTTGAGCAGCTTCACCGACTGGTCGCCCACGGCGATGCCGGGGAACGTGGAACCGGGCAGCATCGGCGTGGCGAAGGCTACCTTGTAGTTTTCGCGCGGCCCGGACTGGGTCAGCGTGAGGGCGGTGGGGATCGTGGAGGCGCCGGAGTCCTTTGCGGTGACGACCATGATGGAGCGCGGGAAGTGCGCCCCGTTGTCGGTGGGCACGGCGGCCGAGCGGATCACGCTGGTGTCGATGGCCGTCGGGGCATCGAGCTTGACGTCGTCGTTGCGCAGCGAGTAGTTCTGGCCGCGCAGGGACTTCAGCGCACCGCTGGTGCGGTCATCCAGGTCCTTGGAGTTCTTGGACTTGTCAGCCTTGGCCACGGAGGTGGAAACCTCCTTGAGGATGCGCTCGAGCTGGTCTTGCAGCACCACCGGGAAGACCTTCTCGGCTTCCTCGGTGGCGGAACTTTCGGCCGGGCTCGACGAGGAACCGGCGGCCAGGGCGGGTGCGGAGGGCAGAAGTACCAGTGCCAGCACGGAGGCGGTCGCCACGACCTTGGCCACGGTGTTCTCGCCGCCCTTGGGCGTGGTGGGCAGTGCGTCGGTCTGCGGGGCATCGGACTGGCCGGCGGCACGGCGTCCGCCGCCGGAGCCACCGCGCGGGGTGGTGCGCACGGCTGCCAGGGCGATGCCGGCAATCAGCAGCAGCGCACCGGTGATGATCAACGGCATCGAGAACGGGGTGGCGGTGTCGCCGGGCCACGTCGCGGTGATGTCGGTGGGGGCGGCGGCCTTGCCGTCGGCGGCCAACAGCAGCGTCCAGGATCCCTCGTCGGGATTGGTCCAGCTGTAGGTCATGGTCTTGTCGGCGTTTTCCGTCGCCTGGAAGATGTCGTCGCCCGCGGGGTTGGGCACCTCGTCCTCGCCGGTTTCCGAGGTCGACTCGAAAACCGTCTCGGCGGCGTTGATGCCGGTGATGCTGGTGTGGGCGGCTTTGCCGACCCACGCCTGCGCATCGGCGGTACGCACCAGCGAGGCGGTGAACTTGCCCTCGGCGTTGATGGTGATCTCCGTGGGATGTCCGCCCACGGTTCCGGCCCCGGCTTCGATGAGTGTGACCGGGGCGGCTGCGGGGGCCTGGGCAAAGGAAGCGGTCAGCGTCTCGGGCGGTGCCCAAATGGTTCGCTGGCCGATCCCCACCACCAGGGCTGCCAGCCCAAGAATGATAGCGATCGCTGAGAAGATCTTTCGCACAATTACACCTAACGGATGAGGGGGGTCGAGATTCGGCCTCGGGTGCCACCCACATCATTTATCAGGATGACACGCTCACAAGTCTAACGAGTTCTAGCGCATCAGGGTTCCTTAATGTGGGTAGCACCACGCCGAAGAGCCCTGAGGTGTCGGCCACTATTTGGCGGATGCGACTTCTTCCCGCCAATGCCGCCCAGTGGGTCCTCGTGGCATTAAGCTCGGGATGTGACTACTCAAGACGGGGACGACGCAGCTATGCCGGCAGGCACCGGGGGCCATGGCACTGTGCCCGGGGCCGAGGCCGCGGGACAGGCCGCCTCGACGCCGGAATCCATCACGGACAGGGCAGCGGTCCCGCACAGGTGGTGGCGACGGGCCCTGGGCACCGCCCAGCAGACGCTGGATTCGAGGATCAAGCCGCCGGCGAACTTCGGGTTCCCCCCGGCGCCCAGCGCCGTTCAGGAGCGTGCACCGGAAGCTTCGGGAGATCCGACGCAGCTCCCGCAGGCCCACCCGATCGTCTTCGGATTCCTCTTCACCGTCGGGGTGGGACTGGCCCTGCTGGGCTTTTTCCTGCTGACCAACGTGGGGTCGCTGGTCATCTGGATCGCCATCGCCCTGTTCATTGCCCTGGGGCTGGACCCGATCGTGCGCTTCCTGGTCGCCCGCGGGCTCTCGCGAAGCATTGGCGTGGTGATCACGATGCTCGCGCTGCTGGGCGGTGCGGCCGGATTCGTGGGCGCCATCATCCCGACGCTCACCGAGCAGACGGCGCAGTTCATCGAGCGCGCACCGAGAATCGTCGATGACTTCCTGAAGTCCGAATTCTTTGTCACACTCGATGCGCAATACCAGCTCTCGGACCGGATCAGCCAGGAGATCGGGAAGTTCTTCTCCGACACCGGTGCCGTCGGCGGGATCTTCGGCGGGGTGCTGGGGGTCGGCACCGTCGTCGCGCAGAGCATGTTCGGCGTGCTGATCGTGCTGGTGCTGGCCATCTACTTCCTGGCCTCGCTGCCGGCCCTGAAGACCTTCGCCTACCGCCTGGCCCCGCATTCGCGCAGGGCCCGCGTGGAGGAGCTGGGCAACACCATCACCCATTCGGTCGGCAACTACGTCATGGGCCAGGCGTTCGTGGCGCTGCTGAACGCGACTGTTGCCCTGGTGCTCATGAGCATCCTGGGCGTCCCCTTTGCCGCGCTGCTGACCTTGTTGGTGGCCATGTTGGCCTTCATCCCGCTGGTCGGTGCCGTCATTGCCGGCATCCTGGTGTCGCTGGTGTCGCTGACCCTGGGCTGGCAGACCACCGCGATCTACGCGATCTGCTACTTCGGGTACCTGCAGATCGAGGCCTACTTCGTCTCCCCGAGGGTGATGCAGAAGGCGGTGTCGGTTCCCGGCGCCGTTGCAGTGATCTCGGTGATCGCCGGCGGCTCGCTGCTCGGTGTTGTCGGCGCGCTCATGGCGATTCCCGTGGCGGCGGCCGTCATGCTGATCCTGCGCGAGGTCTTCATCGCCCGGCAGGACAACCGCTAACCGCACGGGACTCGGGTCCGGGTGCGCCGCCCGTTGCGGCTGGCCCGATCAGTACCTGTAGGAGCGTGATTCCCAGCACTTGGGGTGCCAGTGGCGCCGCGCCGCGGCCGAGGCGTCATCGCCGGACCAGTGGTCCGCACGCCACGCCACCAGGTGCTCGGTCCCGGGCTTGATGAACTGCCCGCATCCGGGGCACTTGTAGGTCTTGGCCGCGCCGACCGAGGATATCCGGCGCACGTGCCACTGGCCGTCGGGCGCGTCCTGCAGGCGCTGCACGCCGTGGCGGGCCTTTTCCAGCCACGGCTCGTCCGACCCGTCGTCGGGTCGCGTCCACTTGTTGACCCGGCCGGAGCGGGGCTTGGGTGCGGAGGAGCGAGAGGGGCGGTTGGAGCGGGCCATGATCCAATTCTGCCCCAGATGCGCCGCCCGCCCGGCCCGGGACGCACCCGGGGCGATGCCCCGGAGGCCACGACACCGGGACGAAACCCGGTAGAGTGCCTGTTGTGCGTTTAGTCATTGCCAAGTGTTCAGTTGATTACGAGGGCCGTTTGCGTGCCCATCTCCCCCTGGCGACCCGCCTGCTGATGGTCAAGGCCGACGGCTCGGTGCTGGTCCATTCCGACGGCGGCAGCTACAAGCCGCTGAACTGGATGAGTCCCCCTGCGGTCATGCGGGTCGTGGCCCCCGATGATGAACAGGCAGCGGAGGGCGACGTGGAGCTCTGGCATGTGGCCCACCAGAAGTCCGACGACCGCCTGGTGGTGCACATCAAGGAAGTCATCCACGACTCCCAGCACAACCTGGGCATCGACCCAGGCCTGATCAAGGACGGTGTCGAGGGAGATCTGCAGCGTCTGCTGGCCGACCAGATCGAGACAGTTGGTGCCGGCTACACCCTGATCCGCCGCGAATACATGACGGCCATTGGCCCGGTGGACATCCTGGCCCGTGACGCCGATGGCGCAACTGTAGCCATCGAGCTCAAACGCAATGGTGACATCGACGGCGTCGAGCAGCTCACCCGCTACCTCGAACTGCTGAACCGCGACCCGCTGTTGCGGCCGGTGCGCGGGATCTTCGCCGCCCAAAAGATCAAGCCGCAGGCCCGCACGCTGGCCACCGACCGCGGCATCGACTGCCTGGTCCTTGACTATGATGCGATGCGCGGCGTGGACGACGTGGCGGCGCGACTCTTCTAGGCCCCGCCAACACCCCGCTCCCCCGCGGCCTGCCCCGCAATCGAGCGTGGTCTCCGGCCCCGGCGTGCGCGTCGGCCGGCTACGCACGGCCGTCGGCAAAACTTTTGTGTCGCGGATGCATGATTCGCCGCCGGGCCCGGACCTAGACTGGGTCCATGACTGCCAACGACTCACCCGAACGTTACGCGCTGACCGGACGACTCATCTCCCCCGGGGAGGACATCGCCACGGGCATCATTGCGGTGGAGGGCAACCGCATCGCCTTCGCCGGCGACGAGCACGAGTTCGCCTTCTTCGACGAGTCGGAGACCTTCGAGCTGCGCGAAAGCCCGGATGGCACCATCATTATCCCGGGGCTGATCGACCTGCATTGCCACGGTGCCGCCGGCGGGGATTTCCCCTCCGGGGATCCCGAGTCGATCGCCACCGCCATCGAGCACCTGCACCGTTCCGGCACCACCACGTTCCTGGCCTCGCTGGTCACCGCCCCGCGCGCTGACATGTTGGCCGCCGCCGCCGTGCTCGCCGAATTCGCCCAACGCGGCGACATCGCCGGGATCCATGCCGAGGGCCCGTTCCTCTCGGAGTCTCGCTGCGGGGCCCAGGACCCGGCGTTCATCTCCGACCCGGATCCCGACTTCGTCGATGAGCTGATCGAGGCGGCGGCCGGACAGCTGCGCACCATGACCTATGCCCCGGAACGCCCCGGATCCGACGCCCTGCTCGAGCAGCTGGTCTCCCAGGGCGTGGTCCCTTCGCTGGGGCACACCGACGCCGACGCCGCCACCGCCGCGGCATCCCTTGCGATTGCCCGGGAGGAACTGGCCAGCGCCGGTGTGGACGGCTTCACCGAGCGCCCCACCGTCACCCACCTCTTCAACGGGATGCCGCCGATGCACCACCGCGCGCCCGGGGCTGTAGCCACCTGTCTGGAGCTGGCCAGGCAGGGAAAGATTATCGTCGAACTCGTCGCCGACGGCGTCCACCTGGATCCGGCCATGGTGCGGACCATGTTCAACCTGGTGGGCGCCGACTCCATCGCACTTGTCACCGACTCGATGTCCGCCACGGGCTTGGCCGACGGCAGCTACAAGCTGGGCCCGTCGGAGGTCACCGTGACCAACGGCGAGGCGCACCTGGGCACCAGTGGCGTCCTTGCCGGGGGCACCGCCAGCATGCTCCAGGTGCTGCGCGCAGCGGTGGTATCCGGCGTGGAGCTCGGTGATGCCGTCATCTCCGCCACGCGGGTGCCTGCGAGCGTGCTGGGCCTGATCGACGAGGCCGGGCGGCTCCACCAGGGCTTCGTGGCCGACCTGCTGGTGCTGGACGCGGACCTTGGCCTGCGGCAGGTTGTGCGCAACGGCCGAAATCTATTGTGAAGTTTCCGCTTAGCATCCGGGCTCAGGGTATTGACCCAAGTCACGCGATTGTGTGATGCTTGACTCAGTCTTTGTGTTGGTTAGTCATACCCGCCAAAGCAGTGCTGCGGGTGTGAAGTGACTGCGGTGGGGTTAAACCCTCGCCAGTGTTCTTCTCACTTGAGTACCACCCCATGGTTGTTGCACAGTGCAGCGGCCAGATTTTCGCACTAAATGAGGAGATATACATGGCTCAGGGAACCGTGAAGTGGTTTAACGCCGAAAAGGGATTCGGTTTCATCACTCCGGATGGCGCCGAGGCTGACGTTTTCGTGCACTACTCGGAAATCCAGACCAACGGATTCCGCACGCTGGAAGAAAACCAGCGCGTTGAATTTGAAGTCGGCCAGGGTGCCAAGGGTCCGCAGGCTACCGGCGTTGTCGGTCTCTAAGGACTTCACAAACTCTTTGAACTTTTCGCCTGCACGGATACCGGCCGCAACGCGGCAGGGATCCGGACAGGCGTCAACCTAAGAAGCTGCAAAAGGTATGGGGCGGGATGATTTAATCATCCCGCCCCATACCTTTGTCTTGCTTGATCAGTCTTGCCGCCAGGTGCCGACGCCCGCAACGGGACCGGCTTCCAACCAGGCCGAAAGGCCGTTATAGGTCTGGTAATCCATGGCGACCAATATTTCTCGGCCTTCATAGCTCATCATCACGATGACGCTTCCGGGCTGCACCAGGTGCTTTTCCTCTTCCGCGGGACGCCGCCAGCCCTTGAGCCGGATGGAAGTCCGCAGGAATCGTTGCACCGGGATCGGGGAGACCGAAAAGAGCTTGAGGAACTCAAGCTCTCCAGGGCCATAACGCGCAATCGCCATCATCCACTTCCCGGAGGACGTGGAGATGGAAGCGTCGAAAGTGCCAAGAGTGCGCCGCAACTGAATGCGACGCACTCCCATGGCACCCAGGAACATCACCACGAGCAGCAGGGCTGCCAACACGATGAGTACAGGAATGCCGAGTTCGTTCAAGGCAGGACTATCGAGTTCCCGCCGGGGCGGAGTCAGCCATGACGGCGTTGTCCGCTACGATCACCACGCGGTCGGTGTCAACGGAGAAGAACCCGCCATCAACCTGGACCGAGAACCGGGAACCGGAAACCGGAACGATTTCAAGATCGCCGGCAGCAAGGACGGCCAACATCGGCACGTGACCGGGAAGAATCCCGATCTCGCCGCTGGTGGTGCGTCCCTTGACCAGTTTCGCAGCGCCCGACCACACGAAGTGGTCGGCCGCAACGATTTCGACTTGGAGTTCGGCCATGATTAGCGGGTCGACTTCTGGATGTCGGCCCACTGGCGCTCAACGTCGTCCATGCCGCCGATGTTGAAGAATGCCTGCTCGGCGATGTGGTCGACGTCGCCGTTGCAGATCGCGTTGAAGCCCTCGATGGTGTCCTTGATGGCAACCGTCGAACCCTCGACACCGGTGAACTGCTTGGCAGTGTAGGTGTTCTGGGAGAGGAACTGCTGGATGCGACGAGCACGCGATACAACAATCTTGTCTTCTTCACCGAGTTCATCGATGCCGAGGATTGCGATGATGTCCTGCAGTTCCTTGTTCTTCTGAAGGATCTGCTTGACACGAACCGCGGTGTTGTAGTGGTCGTGACCGACGTACTGCGGGTCAAGGATTCGCGACGTGGAGGTCAGCGGATCGATGGCCGGGTACAGACCACGCGAAGCGATTTCACGGGAAAGTTCCGTGGTCGCATCCAAGTGGGCGAAGGTCGCGGCCGGGGCCGGGTCCGTGTAGTCATCGGCAGGCACGTAAACGGCCTGCATCGAGGTGATCGAGTGACCCTTGGTCGAGGTGATGCGCTCCTGGAGGAGACCCATCTCATCGGCAAGGTTCGGCTGGTAACCAACGGCCGAAGGCATGCGGCCCAGAAGGGTCGACACCTCGGAACCGGCCTGGGTGAAGCGGAAGATGTTGTCGATGAAGAGCAACACGTCCTGGTTCTGAACATCGCGGAAGTACTCAGCCATGGTCAGTGCCGACAGTGCCACGCGAAGACGCGTTCCTGGCGGCTCATCCATCTGGCCGAACACCAAGGCGGTGTCCTTCAGAACGTTGGCTTCTTCCATTTCGACCCAGAGGTCGTTACCTTCACGGGTGCGCTCGCCAACACCGGCGAATACCGAAGTACCACCGAAGTTACGTGCAACACGGGTGATCATTTCCTGGATCAGAACCGTCTTGCCAACACCGGCGCCGCCGAAGAGGCCAATCTTTCCACCCTTGATGTAGGGGGTCAGAAGGTCAATGGACTTGATGCCGGTCTCGAGCATCTCCGTGGAGCCTTCGAGGCTGGCAAATGCCGGGGGCTTGCGGTGGATGGGCCAGCGCTCGGAGATGTTCAGCTCCGATTCCTTCACGTCCAGGGGTTCGCCCAAAACGTTGAAGATGTGACCCTTGACGCCGTCGCCAACAGGCACGGTGATGGGGGAACCCAAGTCCTGCACGCTGGTACCGCGGACAAGTCCGTCGGTGGCCTGCAAGGAGATGGCGCGGATGAGGCCGTCTCCCAAGTGCTGGCTGGTTTCGAAGGTGATGGTCTTGGTCTCACCGTTGAGAGTGATCTCGGTGGTGAGTGCATTGTAAATGGCGGGAATGCCGTCAGCCGGGAATTCGACGTCGACAACCGGGCCGATGACGCGCGCAATGCGGCCTGTGGCACCGGCCTTCGCTGCGGTTCCCTGCTCGTTAAGTTGGGCAGTCATCTCTCTCACTTCACTTGTGTAGATGGCATTGAATAAGTATGAATTGGGCTACTAAGACGCGTTGAGCGCATCAGCGCCCGCAACAATCTCGGAGAGCTCCTGCGTAACCTCAGCCTGGCGGGCGTTGTTACGAAGACGCGTGTACTTCTTGATCAGATCGCTGGCGTTATCGCCCGCAGTCTTCATGGCGCGCTGGCGTGCGGCAAGCTCGGAAGCTGCGGCCTGCAACAATGCTGAGAAGATGCGTGATTCGATGTACCGCGGCAACAAGGCGTCCAGGACGTCTTCAGCCTGCGGCTCGAACTCGTACAGCGGCAGGAGGTCGTCTGAGGATTCAACTTCTTCCTCAACCACTTCCAACGGCAGCAAACGAATTACTGTCGGCTCCTGAACAACCATTGACTTGAACTGGGTGTAAACAACGTGGATTTCATCCACGCCACCCTCTTCGAAGTCAGTTGCGAAGTCCTGTAGCAGGGCAACGCGCAGTTCACGTGCAGTTTCAAATTCCGGGGCGTCAGTTCCACCGGTCCACACCTTGACGTAATC
Source organism: Paeniglutamicibacter sp. (assembly GCF_046714615.1). Taxonomy (NCBI): domain Bacteria; kingdom Bacillati; phylum Actinomycetota; class Actinomycetes; order Micrococcales; family Micrococcaceae; genus Paeniglutamicibacter; species Paeniglutamicibacter sp. The sequence goes on along the minus strand of NZ_JBKKAP010000026.1, from coordinate 357 downwards.
GCGGCCACGGAAGTCGAAGTATGCCTGTGCCTTGCGGCCGACCAAATAGGTCGAGACGTCCTTGCCTTCTCCGTGCAGCAATTCGATGAGGTGCTCTGCCTGCTTCAAAACGCTGGCGGAGTAGGAACCGGCAAGACCACGGTCGGAAGTCATAACCAATACTGCGGCCCGGCGGATCTGATCCGGCTCGGTTGTCAGCGGGTGGTCGACCTCGGACTGGGACGCAACGGCAGAAACGGCACGGGTGATCGCATTGGAGTACGGCAATGATGCCGCGACACGTACACGTGCCTTTCCAATGCGGGACGCAGCGATAAGTTCCATCGCCTTGAAGATCTTTTGCATCGACGTGGTCGA
>NZ_JBKKAP010000025.1:0-23026 GCF_046714615.1 Paeniglutamicibacter sp. | reverse complement strand
ACGTTGGGCGTATCATATACAATGGGGCCGGGTTTTATCACCCCCGGGGACCACTTTCGTCGTGGAGCTAAAAGGTGGTGATCACGTTGCGGGCCACGGCGCCCGACCGTAGCGATTCGTAGCCGGCCTCGATGCCGTCCAGGCCGATATGGGAGGAAACCAGCTCGTCGAGCTTGAAGCGCCCCTGCAAGTACAGGTTGGCGTACATGGGGATGTCCATGGCGATGTTGCTTGATCCCATTGCCACGCCGCGGATGCCCTTCTGCTTGCCCATGAGGTCGCCGAACGGGGTGACATCGATAGTGGACCCGGGCTGGTGCACGCCGATCAGGTAGGCGGTTCCTCCGACCTCGAGCATGGCCACTGCCTGTTCCGTGGTCCGCTTCAGGCCAATGACCTCGAAGGAATGGGTGACGCCGCCGCCGGTGAGCCGAAGGACCTCGGCCACGGCGTCCGAGTCGCCGCCGTGGATGACGTCGGTTGCCCCGAAGATGGTCGCAAGCTCCAGCTTGGCCGGCTGCAGATCGATGGCGATGATGCGCGAGGCCCCGGCGAGCCTGGCCCCCTGGATGACGTTCAACCCCACGCCGCCTGCGCCGATGACTGCCACGGTGTCGCCGGGACGGATCCTGGCGGTGTTGATTGCCGCACCCGCGCCTGTGACAACGCCGCAGCCGAGCAGCGCCGCCTTGTCGAAGGGGATCTCGCGGGGAACGGGCACCACGGTGTTTTGGTGGACCAGGACCTGCTCGGCGAACCCACCGACGCCGATGAACTGGGTCAGCGCGCGGCCGTCCAGGCTTAGCCGCGGGGCGGAACCCGGCGCCCTGGAGGTGTGCGAGGGGACACGGCACTGGTAGGGGCGGCCTGCACGGCACGAGCTGCAGGAGCCGCAGGAGTGCACCGGGGAAGTCACCACGTGGTCGCCCACCGCCAGGCCAGTGACCGCGGAACCGAGCGCCGCCACGACGCCGGAGATCTCGTGGCCCAGCACGGCGGGCATCGGGAAGCCCACGTCGTTGCTTGCCACGTGCAGGTCCGAGTGGCATAGGCCGCTGGCCCGCACGTCGATGAGCACTTCCTGCGGCGCCGGATTGTCGATAGCTATCTCGAGTACCTCAAAGGCACCTTTCACCTCGGAGACCACTGCAGCTCTCATGGAGTTCCCTTCAAGAAATAATCGGTCGAATTGGTGACACAGGCCACCTTATGAAAATATACTAGTAGAGATTATGTATTTTAAGTAGCGTTCTGCAAACTCAAGGAGTGCCATGCGTGCAGCAGTCATCAATGCCATCGGAGCAGGATTCGAAATCCAGGACCTGGACATCGACGAACCGCGGGGTGCCGAGGTGCTGGTCCGGGTCGAGGCCGCGGGCCTATGCCACTCCGACATGATCGTCGCAAGCGTGGACCGCGGCCGCCCGCTGCCGATGGTCGTGGGCCACGAAATGGCGGGTGTTGTCGTGAAGTTGGGGCCCGAGGCCACCGACTTCCAGATCGGCGACCACGTGATTGGCAGCGAAATCAGTTTCTGCGGCGCCTGCGAGGAATGCGTCAATGGTGCCACCTACCGCTGTCTGAACCCGGGCGCTGTCATGCGCGCCCCGCAAGACCCGGCGCGCCTGAGCCTCGACGGGCAGCGCGTGGAGGCCTTCGGCGTCGCCGGCTTCGCCGAATTCACCGTGCTGCACCAGAACAAGCTGGTGAAGATCCCCGCCGAGATCCCGTTCGCCCAGGCCGCGGTGCTCGGCTGCGCGACGGCCACCGGCGTGGGTGCCGTGCTGAACTCGGCCAAGGTCGCCCCCGGGCAGAGCGTAGCAGTGGTTGGCCTCGGCGGCATCGGCCTGAACCTGGTGGCAGGCGCCCGCCTGGCCGGGGCCCGCACCATCATCGGCATCGACCTGCAGCCGGACAAGCTGGAGCTGGCCCGCAAGTTCGGCGCCACCCACGTGATCAACGGCGCCGAGGAGGATGTTGTCGCCCGCGTGCAGGAAATCACCGGCCGCGGCGTGCACCACGCCTTCGAGGCCATCGGTTTGGGTGCCACCCAGCGCCAGGCCATCGAAGCGACCCGCACCGGCGGCGACGTGCACTTCATCGGCATCCCGCAGGGCAAGCCGTTGGAGCTGAGCGTCATGATGGACCTGCTGGTGAAGCAGCGCTCACTGCACGGGATCTACATGGGCTCCTCGAACATCCGCAAGGACATCCCCTACTACGCGGAGCTCTACCTACAGGGCCGGTTGAACCTCGATGACCTGATTGCCCAGGAGATCGAGCTGGAGCAGATCAACGAAGCCTACGAACGCCAGGAAACAGGGGCCATAGCGCGCAGCATCATTCGCTTCTAAATCGTCCACCTCGAGGAGAACCCGGACACGAGAGCGGTGACACCGCCCGGCATCAAGCAGGAATCACGCGCTCGCGACGCAGGGTCTCGAACAGGGTGGCGAAGGAGGCAAGCGTGTCGGCGTAGTCGGTGAACCCGGCGCTGCGGCTACGGGTCATGTCGGTGAAGCATTCAACGGGGCGGTTGAGATCGCCGTCGGTGTGCCACCAGGACGCCACGCGGGCCAGCTCGGGTTCGGCCAGGTCCTCGCTTTCGACGAGCTCGCGCCACAAGTCGTCTTTGCCTGCCATTTGGTCTTCCAGGGGGCGCGGTCGGTCGGCGTAGCCCTCGGGTTCGACGCCCAGCAGTTGTGCGATCCTCGGCCACATCCACCGCCAGCGAAAGACGTCTCCATTTGCGGTGTTGTAGGCCTGGCTGGGCAAATTAGGGGTTGTGGCGGCCCAGATCATCTGCCGGGCGAGCAATGAGCTGTCGGTCATGTCTGTGACGCCGTTCCACTGCGCCTCGTTGCCGGGGAAGATGAACGGCGCACCTTCGGCACGGCACAGGGCGGCCTGGGCAGCGAGGGTCTGGCCGAGATTCATGGCGTTGCCCAGGGCGTGCCCGATCATGGTGTGTGAGCGGTGGACGCTCCAGGCGAAGCCGTATTCAGCCGCCGCCTGCCACAGCTCGTCTTCCTGGGCATAGTAGAAGTTCGGGGTCTCCAACCGGGGTTCGTCCTCGTGGAAGGGCGTGTCGCGTGTTGCCTCGGTGCCGTAGGCCTCGAACGGGCCGAGGTAGTGCTTCAATCCGGTCACAAGCGCTACATGCTGCAGGTTCCCGGAGGGCCCCGTCGTGTCAAGGACGTTGCGGACCATGGCGGCGTTGACGGTGATGTTTTCCGCTTCGGTGGGCCTGCGGCTCCATGCCGTGAAGAAGACATGGGTCGGGTCCAGCCCGGAGAGGGCCTCCTGCACGGCCTGCGTGTCGGCCAGGTCCGCCCGGACGGTTTCGACGCCGGGCTGGGAAACCGCCTGGCGCCGGGACAGGCTGGTGGTCTGCCACCCTTGGGCGACCAGTTCCCGGGTCAGGGCACTGCCGGAGATCCCGGTTCCGCCGACGACCAGGGCGCTTCGCCGAGGGGTGTTTTCCGTATTCGTCATGGGGCTCCTTGGCTTTTTTCCCCGGGCGGCACCCGCCGGGCGCGATCATGCTGTCCGATTCGTTCTTGCGGACACAGTCACCGTATCATCGCCGGCGATGCCCGGATCCAGTGGCCGGTGGCAGGCCATGGCATGTGGAACGGACGCCAAAACGGACGGCACCAGCCACCTCCGTCAACACGCCGACAGGTCGAACGAAACTTGTGAACGGGCCGAATGGCAAAGCCAAGGCAGGTCCGTCCCCTTAGGGAACGGACCTGCCTTGGCTTTGGGTCGGGGCTTTCCGGAAGCTGTCCCCTAGACCGTGCCTCCGTGCCGGGCTACGACCTCCCGGGCCAGCGCCTTGCCGAAGGCGGTGTGCGCGGCCAGGGCATCTTGGGCCGCAGCCGCGTCGTGCGCGGCAAGGGCCTCGGTCAGCGCGGCGACGTGGGTGTGGTCCATCTGGCGCGACCATTCGGCGGGGGTGAGCGCCTGACGCCACACGGTTCCCACGCCGAGGCGGCGGAACGAGTCGGTCAGCTGGCTCGAGCCGGCGACGCCAACCAGGGCATCGTGGTAGGCAACATTCAGGGCCAGGAACTCGTCAAGGTCGGACTCCGATTCCTGGCGAAGCCTGGCCAATTCGCCGGTGATACGCCGCAGCTCGGCGATGACCTCACCGGTGATCTTGTCCAGGTGCGAGGCAATGATGCCCGATTCGATGGTGGCGCGTGAATCGTAGGCCGAGTCAGTGAATTCCGCGGTGATCGGCCGGGGCTGGAAGGTTCCCGCCTCCGTGCGGAAGACCAGATGCTCGCTTTCCAGCTTCACGAGGGCGTTGCCCACGTGGGCTGCCTCGGAACGGGTGGACTCGGCAATGCCAGCGACATCCAGGTCCGCGCCCAAGTGGGTGCGGCGCTGCAACACCCAGTCGCGGGTGGCCTTGTAGGCGCTCAATTCCTTGACCGGTTCCAGCCGACCCATGGTGCCGCGGTAGTAGGCCAGTGGCTGGCGGTCGTGGGCCTCGGCGCTGGTGGCCAAGCCAAGGAAGACCGTGTGGGTGCCGCCGGTTGCCGTCTCATCCACCTTGCACACGATGGTGGCCAGCGCGCCGTCGATCAGCGGGATGCCTTCGGGGGAGATAGTGTGCGGGACGGTGGCGAACTTGTCCTCGCCCTTCCGTCCGAAGTGGAACGCCAAGTCGCTCTGGTCATCGGCCAGGATGTTGATGCCGAAGTATCCGGCCGAGACCACGCGGTCGTGCGTGGAGGAGGAGCGGTTGAGGCAGGCGAGCATCATTGGCGGTTCCATCGACAGCGAGGAAACAGCCGACGCGGTGGTGCCGTAGAGGACTCCGTCCACGACGGTGGTGATGACCGTGACGCCCGAGGCGAAGTGGCCCACCACGTTGCGGAAGATCCCGGCCTCGACGACAGCGGTCTGGTCGGCGGTGTTTTGGGTTTTCATCGTAACTTCTCCTAGCGGATCAGGGTTGAAACAGTGCGGGTGGGGTTGAGGGCTGCCATGAGGTCCCCCACGGTGTCGGCCGTTTCCAGGACCTGGACGGCGTCGATGACCAGGGGTGCGCGATCGGCCATGCCCGGCAGGCCGAAGCCGAGATTCAGGGTGAACTTCTCCAGAAGCCGTGCCTGGCTCAGCGGTGTCGATGCGTGGTTTCCGGCGGGATTCTCGACACGTACATGCCGAGTGCTCCCGTCCCGCAGGGTTGCCGTGGCCTCGGCGGTGAGGCGTTGGTCATTTGGGAGCGAACCGACAAGCTCGATGCGTTCAAGCAACGAGGCAATGCGTGGATCGCCCATGGCCTCTGGGGTGAGGTGTTCGGGGCGCACGGTGCCGTGCAGCAGGGCAGCAGCGGCCGTGAAGTGGATCGAAAACAGCCCGGCCACCGCGCGGCGCTCGGCCGGGTCGAAGCGCGCGCCGACAAAACCACCAAGCGTCCGTGCCGTCACATGGATTTCGACCTTGTCTATGTCCTCGATCGCCACGCCTTCCTCGGTGACCAAGCGGATGCAGGCTTCAAGGGACGGCTGTGCCGCCCTGCAGCTCGACCACGGTTTGATGGTTGTGTCCCCGAAGAACTGCTCGCCGAGCTCCGCTCCGGCCAGTTCGGGATTGGGGTCAGTGCAGTACATCTGGAAGAACCCGTGCTTTCCCTCCAACGGATCATTCGGGCCGGTGAGTCCGGCGGCCGCCAGCTGGGCGGAGGCGATGGCCGTGCGCGCCGCGAAGGCGATCGGCAACTTGAAGGCACTCGCCGCGTCGAAGATGTTGGCAACGGTGCCGCCGAGTTGGTTGCCCGCGATGCCCAGCGCGTGCTTGGCCGCTGCCGCGTCCAGTCCGAGCATCCGGGCCGCCAGGAGCGTTGCCCCCAGGGCATTGACCGTGCCGGTGTTGTCCTGCCCCGAGTACACGTCGAAGCCACTGGCGACGGCCAGGCGTGCCGTCACGTCGTCGCCGACCGCCAGTGCGGTCAGCAATGCCTCGCCACTCGCGCCGGTGAGTTCGGCCAGGGCCAGCGCGACCGGAACGGTGGTCCCGGAGATGTGGGCGGCCACACGGGTTCCGTCCGGCCCATCGGCCTCGACCGGTTCGAAGTCGAAGGACCGGGCCAACACGGCATTGGCGAATGCGGCGGAGGCCGCGGGCAACCGCAACGAGGTGCCGGGAACCGCGGCCTCGTCGCCTGCGCCCCATGCGGCGGCCACCCGAAGCATGGCTGCTGAGTCGGGCTCGCCGTGGCCCGCGGCCATCGCACCGAGGGTGTCCAGCAGCCGGGTCTTCACCCGGTCCACGGTCCGCGGATTGAGGTCCCCAAAGGTTGTCCCGAGCGCATGGGCGACGAGCCGGTCCACCAGGGGAGTTGCGGTTTCCATTGCCGTTCTTCCCTAGGCCCGGGCGGTCAGTGTGGCCGCGTCGAGTCCCAGGTCCTCGGACTCGGTCAGGACCGGAAAGATGCCCAGTTCGGCAAACATCGCGTCGAAGGATCCGGTCTCGCCCTTGGCCTGTGCCTTCTTGTGGTCCAACGCCCGGGCACGGTTGACCGAGCCGAGGTAGAAGCGCTCGTAGAGTTCGTTGCGGCTGCCCAGTGCGGAGCCGGCGAAGTCCCATGCGGTGCGGAAGATCTTGGCACGCTCCTCCGGCGAGATGCCGCCGGCACCCGGCAGGTACTTGCGCAGCAATGGGCCAAGGCGCGGATCCCCGAAGGATGCCGCGGTCGGGGTGGCCAGCAGGTTGTGCGAGCCCATGGACTTGATGATGTCGTTAACCCGCGCCATCCACAGCGGCATCATGGTGCGCAGTGCGGAGATGTCGTCGTGGCAGAAGTAGGCCCCGCCGCCCCATTCCGAGGCATTCATCTCCGCGGAGTGGATGACAGCGCGTGCGATGCGCAGGTACGAGTAGATCTCGCCAAGCATCGAGGCGGTGTCGGGCTTGGAATCGGTGCCGGTGACCTTGGCCATCTGGGTGCACAGGTCGTAGGCGAACTCGAGCTTCACCGAGGCGCGAATGGCTGTCTGCTGCTGGGTGTTGCCCGTTGCGGTGCCGCCGTTGAGGGCGTTGTAGACATCCAGCTGGCCGTCGATGAAGACGCGGTCCCAGGGAACCAGGACATCATCAAAGATGATGACGGCATCCTGCTCGTCAAAGCGCGAGGAGAACGGCTTGTCAACGACTTCCTGGTCCACGCCGTAGTGGTCCCGGCACACCGAGACGACACCGGGGGTTGCCACCGGGATGGCGAAGGAAAGTGCGTATTCCTCGTACCCCTTCTGGATGGGGACGGCAGGGTAGACGTAGAGCTCGTCGGCGATCGGGCCGAGCGTGGCGAGCATCTTGGCGCCGCGGACGATCAGCCCTTCGTCGGTGCGGTCGACGACGCGCAGGGTGAGTTCCTCGTTGATGCCCTGCAGTTCTCCGACCGACTTGTCGATGGCGGCGTGCACGATGGTGTGGGTCAGGGCCAGGTCGTGCTTCTGCACGTGCTTCCAGTAGGCTTCGAGGCGCTCGAAGTACACGGGGTCGCCGGAGCGGTCGAAGATGTCCTTGCGCGAGGCATGGCCGGCGAGCACCACGTTGACATAGTCGGGGGTGCGGCCGAGCATGCCGTTGGAGTAGCGGGCCAGGCGGTCGAAGGCCCGGTGACGTCGGGCGATGTCCTCGGCATTGCGTGGACGCAGCAGCGAGACGTTGTGCTCTTCTCCCGATTCCATGTCCGTCATGAGGCAGTCGGCGGCGTACTTGTGCTGGTAATCGAAGTAGGCGGCCATGCCGTTGATCGAACCGCTAAAGGTGGGGTGCTCGGTGATGTCGATGCGTTCGTTCCCCAACCAGACCTCTCGGGTGTCCTTTAGGCCCGCCTTGTACTGTGCTCCTGTGCGTGCGCTCACTTGGTTCTCCTTAGGGTAAGTATCTCACCCTGATGCAGTGAGAATATATTCTGGCTATCAGTTTATATACCTGTCCTTGGATCGCGCAATGGCAAAGCCACCCATTTTTCGCATTTTTGGAAGTGGGGCGCGGGGATGCCGGTCATGCAAGAAAATATTCTCATGTAAAAAATGCGTAAACTTTGCAGTTTGGCGTGATGTGGGTCATCATGAACTAAGTCACACTTTTTGTAGTCGAAGGAAGCGTTCCAGTGCCGATCAAAAAACTCCCCCCAACGAAGGATGCGCCGGTGTCCGACACCCTCAATACCAAGGACCTGCGCCGCGTGCTCGGCTCAAGCCTTCTGGGAAGCATTATTGAGTACTACGACTTCATCCTTTATGCGACGGCCGCCGCGCTGATCTTTGACAAGGTCTTCTTTGGCAACCTGGCCCCGGGTCTTGCGCTCTTCGCTTCCTTCGGAACCTTGGCTGTCGGATACGTTGCCCGTCCCCTTGGCGGCATCATCTTCGGTCACTTTGGTGACTTGGTGGGGCGCAAGAAGATGCTCGTGCTCTCGATGATGCTGATGGGCTTTGCGACAATCGCCATAGGCCTCCTCCCGACCACCGCATCCATTGGAATGGCGGCCCCGGTCATCCTTGTGCTGTTGCGCATGGTCCAGGGCATCTCCGTGGGCGGTGAATGGGGCGGTGCGACACTGATGGCACTCGAGCACGCCCCGGCGTCCAAGCGTGGACTTGCCGCATCGTTCGCGAACGCCGGCGGCCCCGCCGGCGGACTGCTGGCCACCTTCGTCGTGTCCGGGGTATCGGCCCTCACCGGAGACCAGTTCCTCGTGTGGGGTTGGCGCATACCGTTCCTGTTCTCCGCGGTCCTTATCGTTGTCGGCATGGTGATTCGCCTGAAGGTTGCAGAGTCTCCTGTGTTCAAGGAGCTCGATGTCAGGGCGGAAAGCATGGAGAAGGAACGCCGTTCGCCGATCATGCGCGTATTGCGCAACCACCCCCGCATCGTCACTATCACGCTGGTTGCCTCCCTCGGCTTCTATACCTGCCAGGGCATCCTGACCTCGTGGGGTGTGTCCGTGGCCGTCAGCGAGGGCGTTGACCGCTCGACGGTGCTGAACATCAAGGGCCTCGCGGCAGTCATTACCATTGCCGTCTGTTTCTGGGCCGCGCGATTGTCGGATCGCATTGGGCGCCGCGCCGTGCTGACCCTCGGCGGAATCCTGGGGGTCCTGTGGGCCTTTCCTGCACTCTTCCTGATGCACAACGGCACGGCCTGGGGCTTCATGGTCGCGGTGCTCGTCGGCAACGGCGTTGTCCAGGGCATTCTGGCCGGTCCCATCGGCGCCTACATCTCGGAGCTTTTCCCGGCAAGCGTCCGATACACCGGAGCCTCGTTGTCATACCAGGGTGCCGCGACCCTGGGCGCGGGATTCACCCCGATGATCGCCACGGCACTCACGCTGGTCGGCGGCTTCGTCTGGGTGGGTGTCTTCTGGGTGGCGATCCTGATCCTTGGTCTCGTCGCCGTGCGCATGGGTCCCGAGGGGGCCGATTCCATGCAGCCCAAGAAGCATGCGAAGGCCCGGCAGTTGCAAACACACTGATGCGCGACGTGACGAAGTGAACCGAGGGGCCGATATTTCCGGGTATCGGCCCCTCGTCGATGAGCGCGAGTCCAATCATCAGAAAAACTGACCTTATTGAACAGAAACTTCTGTATTTACGAATTTTGGTTCCCTTGGGACGATTGAACCAAAGCCCCCCCAATGTGAGTACCGTCTCGTCGCACCGAAGCGATGGACGCCTGCGAAAGGAACAGCCGCAATGGCACCGAAGAACCCCAAGCACATGGTGTTAACGACATTCATGCTGCCGGCCGGCTACCACAAGGACTCCTGGCGCATGGAGGGAAGTCGCTCCGAGGAACTGGCCAACCTGGAATTCGTCTATGACCTGACCAAGATGGCAGAGGACGCGAAACTTGACGCAATCTTCTTCGGCGATATCGTCCACGCCAACACCGTGATGCGCGGCGACATCAAGATGAACGGCTTCTACGAGCCGATGACGGTGCTAGCCGCCCTCGCCGCCCGCACCAAGAACATCGGCCTGATCGGCACGGTCTCCACCTCCTTCTCCGAGCCCTACAACGTCGCCCGCCAGATGGCCGGTCTTGACCACATGTCCGGGGGCCGGGCTGGCTGGAACATCGTCACCTCTTCGGACGGATTCCAGAACTTCGGCATCACCGAGGCGCCGGATCCGGCGACCCGCTATCGCCGAGCCACCGAGTTCGTCGACGTCGTCCAGAAGCTCTGGGACTCATGGGAGGACGACGCGGTAACCAACAACAAGGAAACCGGCTGGTACGTCGACACGGCCAAGATCCATCCGATCAACCACCGCGGCGAATTCTTCAATGTCGAGGGTGCGATCAACATGCCGCGTTCCCCCCAGGGGCGCCCGGTGCTGGTGCAGGCCGGTTCCTCGGGCCCAGGCATGGAGCTGGGATCCTCGATCGCCGACGGCATCTACACTGCGCAGCCCATGAAGGAACCGTCCATCGAGTTCTATGCGAAGTTCAAGGCGATGGCCGAGGCCAAGGGGCGTCGCGCGCAGGACGTACAGATCATTCCCGGAATCCTGCCGATCCTTGGCGATACCCAGAAGGAAGCCGACGAGCTTGCCGAGCACCTGGCCAACCACATCCACATGGGCAACGGGCGCGTGCAGGTGGGCGCGGACCTGAAGCTGGACCTCTCGTCGCTGGACTTCAACGAGTCGATCCCGGCCGAGTGGTTCTCCGATGACCCTGCCATGGGATCGCGCTACCAGATCTACCGCCGCAAGTCGGTGGAGCAGGGCATGAGCCTGCGAGAACTGATCGTGGACTTGGCCCGATCGACCGGCCACCAGTGGATGGCCGGCACCCCGGGTGCCGTTGCCGACCGAATGATCGACTGGTTCGAGTCCAAGGCCTGCGACGGCTTCAACCTGAACTCCCCGTTCAACCCGGGCGGCTTCAAGCTGATCTGCGACAAGCTCGTCCCCGAGCTCCAGGAGCGCGGCTACTTCCGTTCGGAGTACGAGGGAACCACGCTGCGTGAGAACCTCGGATTGTCGCGTCCATCCTCGATCCGCACCAACGTCCTGGCCTAGGCCGGTGGTGCGGCGTGGTCGAAAAGCTCGGTAGCCACCTCGATCCAGGCCTGGGCGCGCACGCTCAGCCGGGTGCTGCGCGGCCACGCCACGGAGACGGGAACCGGCTCGGCGTTTCCCCGTCGGGGAGTGCGAAGGGGCTTGAGAACCACGCGAAGTTCCTGGTAAGGCGCATCGAGCGCCGGTTGCTGGAACAGCACCGCCACGCCGCGCCCGGAGCCGACCAGGGAGCGAACCGTCGCGTAGCTTCGGGAGCGGTGGCGGATCACCGGGGCGATCCCCGCTTGCTCGTACAAGCCCAGGATCCTGCGGGACACCGGCTCCGCATCGAAGAGCACCAGCGGCTCCTCGGCAATATCCGCCAGGGTGATCGTGTCCTGGGCGCTGAGTCGGTGGTTGGATGCAACCAGCACGTAGGGTTTGGCGACAGCGACCGGGGCGCTGAGCAGGGACGGGGAAATCTCGGCGCCGTAGAGGAAGGCCACGTCGATCGATCCGTCGAGCAGCGCCTGCTGCATTTCGTCGTGGTAACCCTCGACGAAGTCGACCTCCACCTCCGGGCATTGCTCGGCGAAGGCGGTGAGCATCGTGGGAATGATCGTGGGCCCCAGGGTCATGAAGCATCCGACCGTGAGCGGGCCACGCAACGAGGCGCGGGTTCCCTGTCCCAGGGATTCGAGCTCATCGGCCAGTTCCAGCAGCGTGCGGGCCTGTTGCAGCACGGTCCTGCCGGTGGCGGTGAGGGTCAGGCCCTTGGCGCGTCGCTTGATGGCAAGATCCGAGCCAATGATCCGCTCGAGTTCCGCAATCGACATGGAGATGGCAGAGGGTGCCATATGCAGCCGGCGGGCGGCCTCGGCCATTGTTCCGGTCTCGGCGGCGACCACGAAATGCCACAGTTGGCGCAACGTCAGTTGAGGGTGGGACTCAAGATTCATACTTATCAATCTAATTGATGCGAAATGCAATGCAGTACACAATCTTTGACTTAGTAGGGATCGGCCCGCGGCTTCGCCCGGGTCACGAAAGGATGAGCAATGGATCGTCGTGAGGAATTTCTGCGTCGCGCGGAAGAAATCGTCGGTGCCGAGAACGTGGTGGCACTGGAGCATCCCGAGGGATATATCGATCCATACCCGTTGAACCCCGGACGTGTCCCGTGGCCCGGGGTGCGTCCGGCGAGCACCGCCGAGGTGCAGCGGATCGTGCGCCTGGCCACCGAGCTCGAGGTGCCGCTGTGGACCTTCTCGTGCGGAAAGAACCTTGGCTATGGCGGCCCCGAGCCGCGCGACGCCGGCATGGTGGCACTTGACCTGAGCCGGATGAACAGGATCCTGAAGGTCGACGATCGACTCTGCTACGCCGTCGTGGAACCGGGGGTCACCTTCTTCGATCTCTTTGAATACATCAGGGAAAACGGACTGAAGGTGTGGATGAGCGTCCCTGCGCTGGGCTGGGGCTCGGTGCTGGGCAACATGCTCGACCGCGGCTACGGCATGACGCCGCACGGGGACCACGTGAAGTCCCTCTGTGGCATGGAGGTCGTGCTGCCCGACGGCGACCTGGTGCGCACCGGCATGGGAGCCATGGAGGGCACCGACCTCGGACCGATCTTCCAAGGCGGATTCGGGCCCACGCTCGATGGGCTGTTCACCCAGTCGAACCTCGGGGTCGTCACGCAGGTGGGCCTATGGCTGCAGCCGGCCCCGCACACCTACGTCAACGGCGACATTGCCGTTGAGCGCGAGGAAGACCTGCCTGAGCTGATCGACATCCTCACCACGCTGCGCCGCGAAGAAATCATCCAGAACAATGCCCTGTGCGGCAACGTGGTCCGCGCCGCCACCATGCGGGGGAACCGTGCCAAGTTCTGGGACGGCGAGGGGTCGATTCCAGACTGGCGGCTCGAGGAAATGCGCCAGGAATTCGGATTGGGCCAGTGGAACGGCAAGTTTGCCCTCTATGGCGATCTGGGGCTGTGCGAACGCCGGCTGGAAATCATCAAGGAACGCATCTCTGTGATCCCGGGTGCCCGCGTGGATGCCCGGTTCTACTCGGGCGTCGAGGGCATGGCCCTGCAGCACGGGGACATCGCCGACCTGGACCGCACGCAAATGGCCGGGGTACCCACGCTCAAGCCGCTGTCCACCGTGGGATGGGCTGCGGAAAACGGCGGACACATCGACGCGGCGCCGATCATCCCGGCCCGGGGCGAGGAAGTGTATTCCTTCTACAAGGAGGCCAAGCGCCTCTATACCAAGCACGGATTCGACCTGTACATCGGCTACCACCTGTACCCGCGGCACATGGTCCACGTGACGATGATCTTCTTCGAGCGCGGCAACGAGGAAATGCTGACTCGGGCCCGCGCCCTGTACTCGGAGCTACTGGAGGTCGCCCGTTCGCGCGGGTATGCGCCGTACCGCAGCCACGTCGACTACATGGACCGAATTGCCGACGGGTTCGATTTTAACAACCACGCGATCCGGCGGCTGCAAGAGAAGCTCAAGGATGCCCTTGATCCGGCCGGTGTCATCGCCCCGGGCAAGCAGGGCGTGTGGCCGGCCCGCTACCGCGAGGCTCGATCGTCGCTCGAAGCGGTGGCCGAGGTCCGCTAGCCAAATCGTGGTGGATTCCCGCGGTGTCCCGCCCGAGGGGGCGGGGACACCGCGGCTTTCGTCGTGGCCCGTGCTCGAGGGCGTCCAAAGGGTTCGGCCCTCTGCCGTGGCGTGGGCCTGATGTTTGGAACGAACCCGGGAGTCGGCTATGACACCTTCTGTGCGGTGCTTGCCAGGCCGACCTCGCCGGCGCGATGCACCGCGGTGAGGGTGGTCTCGTAGTGGCGACGCAACAGGGCGCCGGTCGTTTCCGCATCCCGGTCCAGGGCCGCGGCGAGGATGTTGCGGTGCTCCTTGGCGAGATCGCGCTTGACATCGCGTGTTGCGATGCCGGCCCACCGCCCGTAGAGCTGGGACAGGTCCGACAGGGTACAGGTCAAGTCGATCAGCACGGGGACGCCGCAGGCCTCTACGAGCTTGGCATGGAAGGTCTGGTGGGCGTGGTTCCATTCCTCGGTGTGCACGTCGGGGTTCTCCGGATCACGCCGAACCGTGCGTTCCAAGGTGTGGTGGGCCGCGATCAATTCGCTTTCCCATTCAATGGAACCGCGTTCTATGGCCATGGATACGGCCAATGCTTCGTTGACGCAGCGCATCTCGGTGATGTCGCTCAGCTCGGCCAGGGAAAGCTCCGGAACGAAGAATCCGCGATTGGGGCGAAGCTTCACAAGGCGGTCGCCAACAAGCCGGGTCAGCGCCTCGCGGATCACCGTGCTCGAGGTTTCATAGTGCTCGGAAAGTTCGGTCAGTTGCAGCCGTGCGCCCGGTGACCACCGGCCTTCGAGAATATCGTTGCGCATGGTGTCCCTGATGTGTTTGGACAGGGTCACCGAGTCGGTCATCTTCGCCATGGGAAAATCATACCAAACGATGCAGAGAATGCATTTTGTGTTGACTTATGCATAACCCGCGGGTGAGACTTGATACAAATCACCATGCGGCCCCGTTGTGCGGGCCGGGTTACCCCCACAGCACTAGGAGCGGACATGACCGAATCCCTGATCCAGGACAGAACGCAGACCCAGATCGATGATCTGTACTGGCGTGAGGAATACTCGCCCATCACCGACGATGACGACCACCTGCTCCGCATCGTGCAGAACACCGACCTGCCCGCCCTGCTGGTGGCCCTGGCCGCCGTCACCGGCGACTACTCGATACTGCGCGAGGACCTGCGTCCGCCGCAGCCGCCAGTCGACACCGTGGGCACGCCCCACGGTGGCTTGGATGCATCCTCCCAGGAACGCGCCCGCGAGCTGGCCTTCAACGCGCTGCGCCGGGTCCGCGATGAAAAGCTGACCAGTGTCAGCCCGCTGACCGACGAACAGGCAGGGGACATCCTGGACTGGATGACAAACGGCGCCACCCGCGAATACCACCCGATGCTCATGCACGACATGGCCCTGGTGCCCCAGCACAATGGCACCCCACGTCACCACGCCAAGGACCTGGCGCCCACCAGGGAATTCACTGTCGCGGTCATCGGCTCCGGCGTTGCCGGCATGGCAGCGGCCTACCGCCTGAAGCAGGCAGGCTACGACTACACCGTCTTCGAAAAGGGCCACGAAGTCGGCGGCACCTGGTGGAAGAACACCTACCCGGGCGTCCGTCTGGACACCCCCAACTACGCCTACTCCTTCTCGTTCGCCCAGCGCGATAACTGGCCGCAGCAGTTCTCCGAAGGACCGGAGATCCTCTCGTACACCCGAGAAGTCGCAGCCCGCGCCGGGATCAGCTCCAACATCCAGCTCGGCGCAGAGGTCCTCGGTGCCGTCTGGAATGAGGCCACCGGACTTTGGGCAGTGGAAATGAGCATCGACGGCGGAGCGGTTGAAGTACGCCACTTCAACGCAATCCTTTCGGCGGTGGGCCAGCTTGACCGCCCCAAGTTCACCGACACCCCGGGCCGCGAGAAGTTCGCCGGCACCCAGGTGCACTCCGCCCAGTGGGATCCGGCCATCGACCTGCGCGGCAAGCGCGTGGCTGTCATCGGCTCGGGCGCCTCGGCCTACCAGATCGTCCCGGCCATTGTGGACGAGGTGGCGGACCTGAAGGTCTTCCAACGCTCCTCGCCCTGGATGCTGCCCACCCCCTTCTACTACGAGGACATGCCCGAATCCGTCCTGTGGCTGGCCGAACACCTGCCGCACTACGGCCAGTGGCTGCGCTTCTGGCAGCACTGGCTGGGTGTCGAGGGACGCCAGCACACCACCGCGGCCGACCCGAACTGGACCACCCCCGGTTCCGTTTCCGAAACCAACGCCCGGGTGCGCAGCCAGCTGATCGAGCTGCTGCAGAAGCAGTACGCCGACCGGCCCGACCTGCTGGAAAAGGTCACCCCCGACTATGTGGTCGGCGGCAAGCGCATGCTGCGCGACAACGGCGTCTGGTCGGCCAGCCTGAAGAAGCCGCAGACCACGCTGATCACTGCGGGTCTGGCGGAGATGTGCGCCGAAGGCATCATCGATGCCGAGGGCACCCTGCACGAACTCGACGTGATCATCTACGCCACCGGGTTCACCGCATCCGAGTTCCTCGAACCGCTGAAGATCACCGGGCGCGAGGGCAAGGACCTGCACGAGCAATGGGCCGGCAACGCCACCGCCTATGCAGGCATCACCGTGCCGGGCTTCCCCAACCTGTTCATCGTCTCGGGGCCCAACACCGGCCACGTGGTCAACGGTTCGCTGTTTTCCATGATCGAATACGGACTGAACTACATCCTCGACGCGCTGCGCATCGTGCTTAGCGATGACCTCAAGGCCCTGGACCTGCACCCCGAGGTGCTGGAAACGTTCGTGGCCGAACTCGACGAAGCCAACCGCGCCAAGGCCTGGGGGCACCCGGACGTGAAGACCTGGTACAAGAACAAGCAGGGTCGCGTCTCGCAGATCTGGCCCTACCCGATGCTCGACTACTGGAACATCACCCGGAGCGTGAACCTCGAGGATTACGAGACCATCGCGTGAGCCCATGCGCAGTGCAGGTCCACCGCGGCGTCACCTACGGGGAACTGGCCGATCCAAACGATCGCTTCTCCGCCCTGGTCGATCCAATCACCGGCGCATCCGGGGAACCTGCCGCCTTTCCGCAGCGCCCGGGTGCATTGGACTGGTTGCTGGGGCCGGCACTGGCCGAACTCCCTCAGCGGGAGGACGCCTTCCAGGTGAACATCTGGGCACCGATTGGTGCCTCGGGGCTGCCGGTGCTCTTCTACATCCCGGGAGGTGCATTCATTTCCGGCGCGGGTACCGTGCGCTGGTACGACGGAACCCGCCTCGCGGACGAAGGGCAATGCGTGGTGGTCAGCGTCAACTACCGCCTCGGAATGCTCTCCCATGCAGGCGAGATCGGTGGCGGAAACCTGGGCGTGGGCGACCTGGTGCAGGCGTTGCGCTGGGTTGGCAAGAACATTGCCGGCTACGGCGGAGACCCCCGGAAGCTGACCATGGTCGGCCAGTCCGCCGGGGCCTTCTACGCCTTCCTGCTCAGTCAGCTGGAGCAGACACGCGGGATGATTGCCCGCACGGCGCTGCTCTCCTTGGCGTTCCAACCGCCCCTGGGAACCATTGAGGCCGCGGAGCGCCGGCGAATCATCGCCCAGGAGCTGGGCCGTTCCACCGCCGCGGACGCCACCGGGGAGGAACTACTGGATGCCCAGCAATGCGTTTCCCAAGCCTATGCGGGCAAGGGGCTGGGCATCATGCCCGCCGCCGACGAAGTGGTGCCGGCTGATCTCTTCGACGTCCGGGCAGCGGCACAACGTTTGCACGTGGGCGAAATGTTGTTGACCCATACCTCGGGGGAAGCCTCGGCCTTCCTGGGCCGGGCACCCGAGACGGCCTTCGGGCCCCCGTCGGTGGCGGGATTCATTGGTGCACATTTCGAGGATGCATCGGCAGTGGCTGCGCACCTGGCCGCCGAGCACCCGGACTCGCCCAAGTCGCAGCTGATCGGCGCGATGACCCTTCACCAGTTCGAGTCCTACGCAGCCGAGCTTGTTCTCGCGGTCGGCAAGGTGGGAAAGGAAGTTGCTTCGGTGCGTTTCGACTATGAGGCCAAGGACCCGCGGATGGGTTCGGCCCACGGATTCGACGTCCCGTTCCTTTTCGGGAACCGTTCGGATTGGTCAGATGCGCCCATGCTGGAGGGGACCTCGGACGAGGACTTCGAACAGGTCGGCGGTCACTTGCGCTCGCTGGTGCTGGGATTCGTTGCCTCGGGTTGGGCAGGCTCCCCGATGCCCACGGCGTTGACACCGGTGGACGGCGGTCAGGCGCATGGTTATGCCCTTGACGCTGAGGGGCTGCGCAGCATTCCCCTCGAGGTCCGGTTCGGGGCCAAGCGCCCCGTGCAGAAGGTTTCAGGTGGATAGCGATGTGGCCGGCGGTTTTCACCGAGCCATCCTCGACGCAGAGGCCGCACGACTGGATGCCATGATCGCCGCCGACCTCGCCGTCCTTGACGGACTGCTCAATGAATCCCTGAGCTACGTCCATTCCACCGGGCGCTGCGACAGCAAGGAAACGTTGTTGGGGTTCATTTCGGAGGGTGCTGTCCGCTATCTCGAAATTGAGCACGAATTGGATGCGGTGCGGGAAACGGTGTCCGGCCTGGCCGCCGTGACGGGCACCATGCGGATGCGCCTGGTCAGTGGCGGGGTTGAGAAATCGATATCCACCCGGACTACCAACCTCTGGGTGACCGGAAGTTCCGCCTGGAGTCTGGTGGCGTTCCAAGCCACCACGCTCCCTGGTTCATAGGAACATGGAACATGGAATCCTTGCCGTGCGTGGCAAGACCCGCCTTGTAAGGGAACGCAGGCCGGGAATTCGTATCGAGCAGGCATGAACCTGGATCTTGAACTCTTTCCGGCGTGGGCCTGTCATGAGTTGTTCATAAGCAAAACCGATGAATTGATTCGATAAAAACAGTTTTACGTATGTGCCGCGACGCATCATCCTTGTGTGAAGGACATCTCAATCTTCTCGCGTAAGGAGCAGTTCACGTGCACAGCACTTCCCTCAAACCCCATGTAGTCACCCTGGGAACGGCGGGCGGTCCCCGTTGGTGGACCGGTGAAAACGCCGGCAAGCGTGCGGGCATCGCCACCGCAGTGGTCGTCGGCGACGCCGTGTACCTGGTCGACGCCGGAACGGGTGTGGGCAACCAGCTCATGAAGGCAGGGTTCAGCACCGCGAACCTGCGTGGCATCTTCCTGACCCACCTGCACTCCGACCACACCATCGACCTGGCGTCGCTGGCGATCTTCGGGCTTTTCACCATCACTCCCGGGCAGGCGCCGATCCACATCATCGGCCCCGGGGACCGCGGCGCCCTGCCGCCGGCCTCCCCGCGGGCACTGGTTCCGCCGACGCCGCTCTACCCGAAGAACCCGACCCCGGGCACCGCGGACATGTTCAGCCACCTCATGCAGGCCTACGGCACCGACTTGAACGATCGCGTGATCGACGCACTGCGTCCCTCTCCGCTTGACCACTTCATTGCCTCGGACATCCAGATCCCCGCCGGCACCGGCTACGACCCCAACGCGAACCCGACACCGGAGAACTTCGAGCCCTTCGAGATCTACCGGGACGAGCTGGTCACCGTGACCGCCACCCTGGTCAAGCATCCCCCGATCGCCCCGGCCTTCGCGTTCCGCTTCGACACCGCCGAGGGTTCGGTGACGATCTCCGGGGACACCGCGCCGTGCGAGAACCTCGTGACCCTGGCACGCGACACCGACCTACTGCTGCACGAAGCCATTGACTTCGACTGGGTCCAGCGTAGCTACGGGAGCATCGGCACCGAGGCGGCCGCCGCCTCGATGGACCACCACCGGCTCTCCCACACCTCGGCCGCCCAGGCCATCGAGCTGGCCGATCGCGCCGGGGCCCGCACCCTGGCCCTGCACCATCTGGTGCCCGGGACGACGCCATTAGCCACGTGGCTATCCCACTCCAAGGACTTCTCCGGAACCTTCCTGGTTCCCGAGGACCTCGATACCATTTCCTTTAACCGCATTCGAACAGAAATGATGGTTGCACGATGAGCCACACCAAGATCCCCGCCGGGCAGTCCCCGGAGGTCGCCGTCCCGTCGCTGAACTCACCGCACATGCGCAGGATCCTGGCCTCCAGCTTCATTGGCAGCGCCATCGAGTTCTACGATTTCATCCTCTACGCCACCGCCGCGTCCCTGGTCTTCAACAAGGTCTTCTTCGTCAACCTCCCGCCCGCGGTGGCACTCTTCGCCTCCTTCGCCACGCTCGCGGTGGGCTACTTGGCCCGCCCGCTGGGCGGCATCATCTTCGGGCACTACGGCGACAAGCTGGGCCGCAAGGGCGTGCTGATCACCTCCATGGTGATGATGGGCGTTGCCTCGACGATCATTGGCTTGCTGCCGCCGACAGCGCAGGTGGGCGTGATCGCCCCGATCGCGCTGATTGCCCTGCGCATCATCCAGGGCCTGGCCGTGGGCGGGGAATGGGGCGGGGCCATGCTCATGGCCCTGGAACACGCACCCAAGGAGCGCCGTGGTTTCGCGGCAAGCTTCGCGAACATGGGCGGCCCGGCCGGAGCGGTGCTGGCAACCCTGGCGGTCTCCGCGGTCTCCACGCTGCCCACCGAACAGTTCCTGGCCTGGGGCTGGCGCATCCCGTTCATTGCCAGCCTCGGCCTGGTCGCCATCGGCCTGGTCATCCGCCTGAAGGTCACCGAATCCCCGCTCTTCCTGGCCCTTGAAGGCAAGGCCGAGGAGAAGAAGATCCCGCTGCTGCAGGTGCTGACCAAGTACCCGAAGTCCGTTCTCATGGGCACGCTGGTGGGCATGAGCTCCTACACCGTGCAGGGCCTGATGACAGTCTGGGCCATCTCCTACGTCGTCGAGGAAGCAGGGATGGACCGCACCGCGGTGCTGAACGTCAAGGCCGTCGGTGCCACCCTGACCATCGTCGCGGTGTGGTTTGCCTCCCGCTACTCGGACAGGCTGGGCCGCCGTCCGGTCATGATGTTCGGCATCATCGCCGGCGCGGTGCTGGCCCTGCCGATGATGTGGATGCTGCAGATGGGCGAACTGTGGCTCTTCGCGATCGCGTTGTTCCTGGCCAACGGCGTCATCCAAGGCACCATCTTTGGGCCGTTCGGTGCCTTCACCGCCGAACTGTTCCCCACCCGGATCCGCTACACCGGGGCCTCGCTGGTCTACCAACTCTCCTCCACGCTTGGTGCCGGCTTCACCCCGATGATCGTCACCGGTCTGGTGCTGCTGGGTGGCGGCACGCTGTGGATTGCCGGGGCGGTGTGGGCAGGGGTCTTCGTCATCGCCGCGCTTGCCATGCGCAGCATCAAGGAAGGCAAGGACGCCGACCTGGGCGCCGAGCAGATGTAGCCAGCCACGGCCTCCGCGGCCAGGGGCCGGGCTCGTCCATTCAGGACGGGTTCGGCCCCTGCTCGCGTTCGGCCCCTATGCGTTCGCAGAATTCGATGAAGGCCCGCAGACGCAGGCTCGGACGCTCCGAGGCCGTGTAGGCGACGCAGATGTCGCTGTGGCCCACCTGCCCCTCGATTTCCAGCACGGCAAGCGGCAACCCGTCGTAGCTCAGATCCACCGGGGGACGCTGCACCAGCACCGTGTAGCCCAGGCCCCGGGCCACCATGCCGCGCACCGCTTCGAAGTTCGAGCTGCTCCAGGCGATCTTCGGGTCCAGGCCGGACATGCGCAGGTTCACCAGCTGGTTGTCGCGCACCGTGGGGATGTCCAGGGACACGAAGTCCTCGTCCGCCAGATCGGTGAGCCTCACACTCCCGCTGCCTGCCAGGCGGTGCCCGGCCGGCAGCAGGACGTAGGGGCGTCCGCTCATCACCGTGGTGTGCTGCACCTGGGGCAGTAGGTGCCGGGTATGGGTGATGACAGCATCGAGGTACCCCTCAAGCAGGCGCTCCTGCAATTCGGCGCCGTCGCCCTCGGTGATGCGCACCTCGAGCCCCGGGTTCGGCAGGGTGAACCGCTCGCAGACCACCGGCAGCCAAAATGCGGAGAGCCCCGAATACATCCCGATGTTCAGCGGGCCGACCAAGCCACTCTGGCGCTCCCCAATCAGCCCCTGGACCTCCTCGGCGTGCCTGACCAATTCCTTGGCATCGCGCAGGAAGTGGGTTCCCACCCCGGTCAGCACGACGCCGCGGGCCCGGTGCCGCACCAACAGCTGGGACCCGACGATGCGCTCGAGTTCCCCAATGGCCTGGGACATCGCGGCCTGTGAGATGTGGCAGGCTGCGGCCGCGCCGGAGATCGTGCCGGAATCGGCCACGGCAATGAAGTACTGCAATTGCTTGAAGGTGTAGTTGACCACCCATCCAGCGTAGGTGATGTGCGCGGTCCAGGGTGTGGCGGCGGTTGGGTTTCGGTTCGCAGGCTGTGCCATGATTTCACCATGGAGAACAAGTCATCGCCCGTCGAGTCGGTAGACCGTGCCCTGTTGCTGATGCTTGCCATGCGCGATGCAGGCCCGCTCTCGGTCAAGGCCGCGGCCGAGCTGCTGGACGTGGCGCCCTCGACGGCGCACCGGCTGCTGACAGCACTGGCGTTCAGGGGGTTCGCAGCCCAGGGTCACGACCGGACCTACCGGCAGGGGCCGGAGCTCTCCGGGCGCACCCCGCAGTTGATCTCCACCCAGCAGCTGCGCAAGCACGCGCAGGCGGCGCTGGTCCGGCTGCAGGGCACGGTGGGGGAGACGGTGCAGGTCATGGTCCTGAACGGAGGCAACATCCAGTTCGTCGAGGGCGTCGAGTCGGCGCGGACCCTGCGGGTGGTCAAGCGCGTGGGGGACATGATGCCGGCCTTCGTGTCCTCGGGCGGGAAGGCGATGTTGGCGCGGCTGACCAACGCCGAGCTCGAGGAGCTGTACCGCTCCGGGTTGCAGCCCTGGCCGACGAGCAAGACCACCACCCTGGCCGCGCTCAAGCGCAGCATGACCAAGATCCGCCGGGACGGCTTCGGCACCAGTTTCGA
The DNA here is from genome assembly GCF_046714615.1 of Paeniglutamicibacter sp. Taxonomy (NCBI): domain Bacteria; kingdom Bacillati; phylum Actinomycetota; class Actinomycetes; order Micrococcales; family Micrococcaceae; genus Paeniglutamicibacter; species Paeniglutamicibacter sp. Next base: position 339 of record NZ_JBKKAP010000025.1, on the reverse strand, counting down.
GGAAACCGAGCAGGGGGTGGTGGGCCTGGGCGTGAGCATCAACGACCCTGACGGGCGTCCGGTGGCCGCGGTGACCACCGCGACTCCCAGCATTCGCTTCGACCGCTCCGCCATGCCGAGCCACATCGAGGCGCTGCAGCTGGCCGCGGCCGAGATCATGGAGAAACTGCGCGGAGACTGACGCCCAAGGGCTAATCGCCGCTTAACGCACGGTGCCGCCGGGGCCGCCCCCAAAGGGGCGGCCCCGGCGGCCCCCGCCGGTTTGGGGCCGGGCCGGCTCCGGGTGGCGGGCGTCGCCGGGTCGTGCAGGTCCGGCGGGTTGGCCAGCACCCCGGTGTA
>NZ_JBKKAP010000024.1:0-25667 GCF_046714615.1 Paeniglutamicibacter sp. | reverse complement strand
GGTTTTCACTTTATGTGGCGGGCCCGGGGTTTGCCCTAAAACCCTGCGGGGGCGCCGGCCACTTGGTTCCACCGCCAAGCCGGGTCGAGCCCGTCCGGCGCTAGGCCGCGCTTGCCGTTGCGAGCCGGTTCAGGGCCAGGGCGCCGACCAGCAACCCAAAGTCACGCAGGGCGACATCGAAGAAGCCCGGTAGCACGAGCAGGTTGACGATGATTCCCAGGAGCCAGAGCGCGACGACCAACGATCCGATCTTGGGGCGCAGGGCGACCAAGACACCAGCGGCAATCTCCACGATGCCGACCACATACATGAACACCTCGGGGCTGACGGGGATGATGTCTGTGGCCAAGGGAGCCAGATATTGCGTCCAGTCGGTGAGCAAGTTGGTGAACTTGTCGAGCCCGAAAACGATCGGCGCGACGGTAAAGATGGTTCGCAAGAGCACGAACGCTTGGTGATTGAGCTTGGCGCTGCGTTCGGTTGCAGCACTCACGGTGTGCGTGGCCATGGTCTCGGCCCCTCTTTCTAAAGTGATGATGCCTAATTTTAGAAACGTCGCAGTCTCTAAGTCAACAGTTACTAGCTTTAGATTTACACTGGAGCCATGAAGTTTCCACCAGGGGATCAAGGGCTCGCCGCCGTGGCCGCGTTGGCGGATCCGGTGCGCAAGGCAGTGTATGAATTCGTGCGCACCGGTGAGGCTGCCGTGGGACGCGACGAATGCGCCTCCGCTCTGGGGTTGCCCCGCAACACCGTGGCCTTCCAGTTGGACAAGTTGGCCGACCAAGGCCTGCTTTCCGTGGAGTTCCGCCGGCTCAAGGGAAAAGGCGGCCCGGGTTCCGGGCGGCCGGCAAAGCTCTACGCGGCCGCGCATCTGGACGTGGCGGCCAGTGTGCCGCACCGCGAATATGCCTTGGCCGCAGACCTGATGGCCAGGGCCATCGAAAGGGCCGGCGCCGAAGAGCGGCCGGTCACTCCGGTCCTGGCCGAGGTCGCCCGCGAGGCCGGCCGGGCCATTGGCGCCCGCGCCGGCTCGCTGACGCAGGTACTGGAGGACCACGGATACCGGCCCGAGGTTCGCACGGACGGCTCGGTCGAGCTTCTTGATTGCCCATTCCACCAGCTCTCCGCCAACCACCGGGACACCGTGTGTTCCATGAACCTCGAGCTGCTCACGGCGGTGGTCGACGGGGCCGCGGCGCCCTACCGCGTCTGCCTTGATCCGCCCTCGAAGGTGCATCGCTGCTGCGTGCGGCTCGACCCACAAGAGGACTAGCCACCCCCGAGTACCCACGGCGTCCTCCGATCCCCCGGGGCGCCCGACCCGCGGCCCGCAGGACGGGACCGCGCCCTTCAACGGCGGGCCGGCACCGGGGCGAACACCCCCCCCTATCGGCAACCGATGGCCGCGGCTAGGCTGGCATCAATACGTCAGGGCCTGTAAGTCCCCATGGCAGGCCCCTTGTTTTCGACAAAGGAGGCGCCATGAGTCTTGATGAAAAGCAGTCCGGTGAACGCATCGATGAGAAGGTTGCACGACAGGTGGCCGAGGCCGCGCGCGAGCAACAATGGGAGCGGCCCAGCTTCGCCAAGGGCCTGTACATGGGTGACTTCGACTGGGGTCTGATCCACCCGCACCCGCAGCCCGACCCAGAATCGGCGGCGCGCGGCGTGGCCTTCTTGGCAACCCTGCGCGCGGCCATCAAGGACTTTGACCCGGGTGTCATTGAACGCGAGTCCCGGATCCCCGACGAATACATCAAGACCCTGCGCGACGTGGGCGCCTTTGGCATGAAGATCCCCATCCAATACGGAGGGCTTGGCCTTGACCTCGCCGACTACGGCCGGGCACTGATGCTCCTGGGCACCCTGAGTCCAAGCATTGGCGCCCTGCTCTCGGCCCACCAATCCATTGGGGTCCCTGAGCCGGTGAAGATGTTCGGCACCGATGAACAAAAGCGGGCCTTCCTTCCCCGCTGCGCCGCCGGCGCCATTTCCGCCTTCCTGCTGACCGAAAACGACGTGGGCTCCGATCCTGCCCGGATGGGCACCACCGCCACGCTCTCGGACGACGGACGAAGCTATCTCATCAATGGCGCAAAACTCTGGACCACCAACGGGGTGGTGGCCGAACTCCTGGTGGTCATGGCCGCGGTCCCGGCCCGCCAGATGCCCGACGGGACCAAGGCCCGCGGCGGGATCAGCACCTTCGTGGTCGAAGCGAACTCCCCCGGCATCGTCGTGGAAAACCGCAACGCCTTCATGGGGCTGCGCGGCATCGAAAACGGCGTCACGCGGTTCCACGACGTGAAGGTCCCGGTCGAGAACCGCCTGGGCAAGGAGGGTGCCGGGCTGAAGATCGCCCTGAGCACCCTGAACACCGGCCGCCTGTCCATTCCGGCAATGTGCGCCGGAGCCGGAAAATGGTCCCTGAAGATCGCCCGCGAATGGTCCAACGCCCGCATCCAGTGGGGCAGGCCCGTCGGGGAGCACGAGGCGGTTGGCAAGAAAATCGCCTACATCGCCGCCAGCACCTTTGCCCTGGAGGCGGTGTTCGAGCTTTCCGCCGCCCTGGCCGACGCCGGGATGAAGGACATACGCATCGAGGCGGCCCTGGCCAAGCTCTTCTCCTCGGAGGTCTCCTGCAAGATTGCCGACGAGCTGGTGCAGATCCGCGGCGGGCGCGGCTACGAGACCGCCGCCTCGCAGCGGGCCCGCGGGGAACGCGCGGTCCCCGCGGAACAGGCGTTGCGGGACCTGCGTATCAACCGCATCTTCGAGGGTTCCACCGAGATCATGCACCTGCTCATAGCCCGCGATGCAGTCGATGCCCACCTGAAGGCAGCCGGCGCCCTGGCCGACAAGGACTCGGACCTGCAGGCGAAAGCCAAGGCCGCCGTGGGCGCCTCGGGGTTCTATGCCAAGTGGCTCCCGACCCTGGCCGTGGGGTCGGGGCTCCTGCCCAACTCCTATGCGGAGCACGGACGATTGGCCAAGTACCTGCGCTTCATAGAGCGCGCATCGCGCCGCCTGGCCCGGCACACCTTCGCCGGCATGGCCAAGTGGCAGGCGGGCATGGAACAGCACCAGGCGTTCCTGGGCAGAATCGTTGACGTGGGAGCGGAACTCTTTGCCATGGCCGCCTGCATCTCCCGGGTCGAGCTCATGCGCACGCGGGACCCGGCAAACGCGGCCTCGGCCGAGCTGCTGGCCCTGGCGTTCTGCGAACAGTCGGAGCACCGCTGCGAAACCCTGTTCCGGGACCTGTGGGCCAACAGCGACAAGACCGATCGGAAGCTGTCGCAGAAGGTGCTGGCCGGGGACTTCACATGGTTGGAAGCCGGGATCCTGGATCCCACCGAGGGCACCGGCGAATGGATCGCCCCCTGGTCCACCGAGACGTTGCCTGACCGTCGGCGGCCATACGGTTCCTAGCCCAAGTCGAGCACCAGGCGTTTGCCCTTGCACCGCGAAACGCAAATCATCATGGTGTCCCCGGCGTCGTGTTCCTCCTGCGAGAGCAGGGAGTCGCGGTGGTCGATGTCCCCGGAGAGAACCGGGGTCTCGCAGGTGCCGCAGATCCCCTCGCGGCAGGAATTCAGCGGGCTCTGGCCGGCATTTTCCAGGGCCTGCAGGATGCTGACCCCGACCGGGACGCTGACCTCGGTTCCGTCGGTGCCCACAACGGTGAATTCGTGGTCTCCCTCGTGCGGCGCCACGGCCGCTCCGGCCATTTCGGGATCCGCGGCAAATCGCTCGAAGTGCAGGCGGGAAGGATCCTGCCAGGACTCGGCCAGGGATTCGATCACCTTCAGCAGCGGCCCGGGGCCGCAGGTGTACAGGTGGAAGTCCGCGGACCCATCGGCCAGCAACTCGGCCAGCGGGTAGAAGCCGCTCTCGTCGTCGGCATGGATGTGCACGTTGTCCCCGTGGACCGCCAGCTCATCCAGGAAGGCCATGTTCCGCCGACTGCGGCCCAGGTACACCAGCTTCCAAGGCACGCCCGCCGTGGCCGCGGCCCGCACCATGGGCATGATGGGGGTGATGCCGATGCCGCCGGCCAGGAACACGTATTCCCCGGCCGGCGCCAGCGCGAAGTTGTTCTTGGGCCCGCGAACCTGGATCTTGGTGCCGGGGCGCAGTTCGTCGTGCACGTAGGCCGAGCCGCCGCGCCCTGCCGGTTCGCGCAGTACCGCCAGTCGCCACGAGTCCTTCTGCCCGGGATCCGAGCAGAGCGAGTATTGCCGGATCAACCCATTGGGCAGCAGCACGTCGAGGTGGGCCCCGGCACCCCAGTCGGGCAGATCCTGCCGCAGCGGATGCCGCAATTCCAGGGACAGGACGCCGTCGGACTCGCTGGTGATGCGGTGGACTTCGGTTTCAAAGAATTCCAGGGTCGACATCGGTGTGTGCCCTTTCGAAGATGCGCGGATGGATGGATGGATGGATCAGAGCACCGAGGCCAGGAAGGCGCGGGTGCGTTCGTGCTGCGGATTGCCGATGACGTCCTTGGCAGGGCCCTGTTCCACGACGTGGCCGTCGTCCATGAACACCACCCGGTCAGCAACGTCGCGGGCAAAGTTCATTTCGTGGGTCACCACGACCATGGTCATGCCGGTGGCCGCCAGGTCCTTCATCACCCTGAGCACCTCGCCGACCAGCTCCGGGTCCAGGGCGCTGGTCGGCTCGTCAAAGAGCATGACCTTCGGCCGCATGCACAGGGCCCGGGCAATGGCCACGCGCTGCTGCTGGCCGCCCGAAAGCTGCCGCGGGTACGCCTTGGCCTTGTCGGCCAGCCCCACGGACTCGAGCAGGGCCAGCGCCCGCGCCGTCGCGGTCGAGCGCTTTTCCTTCAGCACCAGGCGCGGCGCTTCGATCAGGTTCTCCAGCACGTTCATGTGCGGAAACAGGTTGAAGTGCTGGAACACCATGCCGATCTCCACGCGGCTGCGGCAGATCTTCGCGTGCGGCTGCTCATGCAGCTTGGTGCCCTTGAGGTCGTAGCCCATCACCGACCCGTCCACCCACATCCGCCCGCCCTCGATCGTCTCCAGGTGGTTGATGCAGCGCAGCAGCGTCGACTTGCCCGACCCGGAGGGCCCGATCAGGCACACCACCTCGCCGCGGGCCACCTGCAGGTCGATGCCCTTGAGGACCTCCAGGCGCCCGTAGCTCTTGCGGATCGCGTCGGCCTTGATCATCGGCCCGGGCGCCTTTTCGGTGGAGGTGGTTTCCAGGGTGGTCGCACTCATTTCTTGGCTCCCTTGAGGGTCAGCGGGTCGTGCACCCGCACGAAGCGTTTGAGTTGTTGCCACGGCGTCTGGGGCAGGCTGCGCTGCCCGCCCTTGGCGTAGTGGCGTTCCAGGTAGAACTGCCCGACGCTCAGGATCGAGGTGACCACGATGTACCAGATGCTGGCCACCATCAGCAGCGGGATCGTCTCGAAGTTGCGGGCGTAGATGATCTGTGCGGAGTACAGCAGCTCGGGCACCGAGATGACCGAGACCAGTGCGGTGGTCTTGAGCATGCCGATGGTCTCGTTGCCCGTGGGCGGGATGATCACGCGCATGGCCTGGGGCAGGATGATCCGCCGCATGGTCTGCAGGCGGTTGATGCCCAGCGCCCCTGCAGCCTCGGACTGTCCGTGCTCCACCGAGAGGATGCCGGCCCGCACGATCTCGGACATGTACGCGGCCTGGTTCAGTCCCAGCCCCAGGATCGCCGCGGTCAGCGGCGTGATGATCGCATTCGCGTCCAGGTCCACCCCCGGGATCCCGAAGGTGATCGAGGGATAGAGCGCGGCCAGGTTGTACCAAAAGAGCAACTGGACCAGCACCGGGGTGCCGCGGAAGAAATTCACGTAGGCAAAGGCCGCGGTGCGCACCACCGGGTTCGCCGAGATCCGCATGACGGCCAGCACCACGCCCAGCACGATGCCGATGAGCATGCAGATGGCGGTGAGTTCCAGGGTGATGCCGATGCCGCGCACGATGGAGACGTCGCGGATGTACATCCCGACGGTCTCCCACCCGAAATTCGGGTTGGAGACCACCGAACGCAGCAGCAGCAACCCCAGGAGCACGATCACGGCGGCGGAAAGCCAGCGTCCCGGGTGGCGGGCCTTGACGATGCTGTACTCGTCGGCCGTAGCCGCCGTTTTCTTGGGTTCGGTCATGAGGGTCATTCCGTGGTCTCCGGCCCTACTTCAGCACGACGTCTGCAGGGGTGATCTCCGTGCTGGCGGGCAGCCCCCACTTGGTGTTGATCTCCGCGTAGGCGGGGGACTCCAACACAGCCTGCGTGGCTGCCTGGATGGCCGGCAGCAGCTCGCTCTTCTTGCCCAGTGCCGTGCCGGTCAGTTCCGGCTCGAAGTCCGGGCCCTCTGCCACCTCGAACTTCCCGTCGGCCAGCTTGCCCTGGTAGGCCAGGGACACCGAGTCGGCCATGACTCCCTGGACCCGGCCGGAGGTCAGGGCCAGGTTTGCGTCGTTCTGCGTCGGGAAGAACTGCAAATCGATGGCGGGGTTCCCGGCCTCGGTGCATTCCTTGGAGAAGGCCGGCAGGATGTCCAGGGACTGGATCGACCCCTTCTGCGCGGCGACCGCCTTGCCACACAGGGTTGCCGTGTCCATGCTGAGCTTCTCCGGGTTGCCCGGGGCGACTGCCAGCCCGGTGCCGCCCTGCAGGTACGGCACGAAATCCACGACCTTGCGGCGTTCCTCGGTCACGCTGAAGGTGGACATGCCCAGATCGTACTTGCCCGAGGCCAGGCCCGGCAGGATGGTGTCGAAGGTCGCCGGGACATGCTCGACCTTCAGGCCCAGCACGGCGCCGATGGCATCTCCCATGTCGGCGTCCCACCCGATCAGGGTCTTGTTGTCGGTGTCGTAGAACTCGAACGGCGGGTAGGTGGGGTCCGAGGCAACGCGCAGCGTGCCCTTGTCGCGGATTTCCGCCGGAAGCAGGGCGCGGGCGGCCTCGTTGACGCCCAAAGCTGCAGTGGATGCGGAACCGGAAGCCGGGGCGCCGGCGCCCTGGGTCGTTTCGGCCTGCGAGACGGTGGTGCAACCGGTGGCGGCAAGGGCAAAGAGCATGCCGCCGACCAGGAAACGAGAGGTGCGGTGCGAGATCATAATCTGTCCTTCTTCATTGGTGTCCGGGCCGCGAGTGGCACCGGGCTTGGTGGGAGAACTGGAGTGGTTACGATGCGGGAGAATCAAGCGGCGGTGCAATGTGGAGCAGATGGGTTCCAGGGGCCACCAGAGTGGGCCGGCGCATGATCGCGACCACTCCGTCGACGCGGGCCCGGAACAGGCGCGGAGGCCTGTCCAGTTCGTCGATGAAGTGCACGCGCGCCACCGGCTGACCGGCGTGCACCGCGTCCCCCAGATCGACGAGCGGTTCGAGGAGCCCGGCGGCGGTGGATGTCACCGACGACTCGGGCACCAGTTCCAGCCATTGCGGTTCGGCGGGGACGGGAGTGGCGGCGTTGTCCTTCATGATCCCCAGGCCGGCCAGCAGTCCGGGCATGCCACGGCGCAGGGCACCAAGTGCATGCCGGTCCACGGTCCCGGCCCCGGAAAGTTCGGTGGAAATGGTCGGGATCCCGGCCAGGTCCCCGGCACTGGAAAGCGAGCCAGGTTCCAGCATCGGGGCGACCACCATGACGTACGGCAGCCCGAGCAGCCGGGCCGCACGCACCTTGGCGCGCCACAACACCTCGTCGGGGCCGCGGTAGATGAAGGCACAGGGCAGGTAGGTCGAGTTCGACCCGCCCGAGTGCATGTCGATCACGAAGTCGGCGCGCGGCAGCAAAGCCCCGGCAATGAGCGCGGCGACCTGCTCGGTGGGCCCGCCGTTGGCGCGACCCGGGTAGCTGCGATTCAGGTTTCCCGCGTCGATCGGCGAGACGCGGGCGGCGGAGCGCACGGCCGGGGAGTTGGCAGCCGGGACAATGATCACGGTGCCGGACAGCTGGCCGGGGTCAAGCTCGCGGATCAGTTCATGGGCCAGCACCTGCCCCTCGTATTCGTCCCCGTGGGTGCCTGCAACCAGCAGGGCCACAGGTCCTGGGCCCGAGGAAATGACGGCGACAGGCACCGGGATGACGGAGCCGTCGTGCACGTTGTCCGAATGCACCACGTGTCCGTAGCCCAGCTGCTTGCCCGCGGCGGCGAAGTCGATGCCGGTGAAGGCGGCCGCCGTCACGTTGGTGTACGTGGTCGCGGTGCTCACGGGACCCACCTCAGGGCCGGTGCGCGCCGAGGCGCCAGCATCGTGACCGAGACCCGTGCCTCGGGGGCGGTGAGCGAAATGCGCAACGATTCGTCGTCCTCTCCCTCCACGATGAACACGTCACCCGGGTTCAGCCAGCGTTCCCATGGCCCGTCGACCGCGGCGACCAGCACCTGGCCGTGCAGCGAGGTCAGCACCATCTGGTGTCCGGCGGCGCGTTTGACGACTCCCGTGTGCCCGTCGGCGTAGACGGAGGTCTGCACCCCGATGTAGTCGGGGTCCGCCTCGATGAGCACCTCGGATCCGGACGAGTGTTCCGCGAGCCGCGCGGTCCAGCGCCACGGGTCCCCGCGCTCGTCGGTGTCAGGGCACGCGGCCAGGGTGCGCTGCCCGGTTCCGGCATCCCAGTAGTCATCCAGCGAATCCTTGCGTACGAGCAACCACATGGCGGCTAGGCCCTTGCCCCGGCGACGGGCCGGTCCGCGGCCGCGGCGGCCTGCTCGCGCTTGATCAGCGTGGAGAGAATGCGCCGGGCCTTGGCCACGCCGCCATCCTGGGCGATGAGCACGTCAAATTCCCCGGCCGGTCTGGACTGCATGCCGATTTCCTGGGCTTCCAGGGCATCGGCGTCCTCGCGCAGCACGGTCTCCAGGCCCACGCGCAGGTCCTCGGTGGCCTGTGCGTCGTCGAGGGCGAAGTTGCGGCTGAAGGCGTAATAGTACCAGGAGTTGTGCTCGTCAATGGGGGTGATGCCGTTGAGCACCTTGATCAGGTAGCCCTCGGCGCGCGGCTTGCCCTCCCCGGTGATCCCGGAGTGCAGCACGTGCAGGTTGGGCACGAAGAACTCTGTGCAGTGGAAGCGGTCGAACAGCCCGCGCGCGTCCATGGTGTCGGCGTATAGCGGCGGGGCCTCGACCGAGGGCATCAGCCTCTCGACGCTGACCACCGATCCCTCGACCTCCACGGTGATGCCGTGCTCGTAGATGTAGTCGTCGCCCACCGTGGTCTTGTGCAGGAATGACTCGTGGGTCAGATCCAGCAGGTTGTCGTGGATCAGCCCGGCGCGGCACTTGAAATGGAACGAATGGGTGACGGTCGCCCATTCGGGGTCGGTCATCCAGTGGGTGTCCGGCACGTCCGCGGGGTCGGCCAGGTCCGCATCCCCCATCCAGGCCCAGATCCAGCCATCCTTTTCCACCAGCGGATACTTGCGGACCTTGGCGCGTTCGGGGATGGTGCTTTGCGCGGGGACCTTGGTGCACATGCCGTCTTCCCCGTAGGTGAAGCCGTGGTAGCCGCATTCTATGGAATCGTCGATGGTGCGGCCTTCCGAGAGCGGGAAGGCGCGGTGGGCGCAACGGTCGGCCAGGGCCACGGGCGTGCCGTCCTGGGTGCGGAAGAGCACGAGCGGCTGCTCACAGATCACCCGCTTGACCGGCTTGCGGTCGACCTCGTGGCTCCAGGCTGCCACGTACCAGGTGTTCAAGACATACATGTTTTTCCTTTGTCGGGAGGTGGAACGCGATGAATTGTATTCACCGTATACAGTGGATACGGATGGGTCAAGGGTTATTTGTGACCCGCACCACCAAACCCGCGCTGCGCAGCGAAAACCACACGCTAGACTGCTGGGAACCGCGATGGAACACATTCAGGGAGATGCATGGCTACGGGAGTCCACGACGCACGGCCACTGGCGGTGCGGGTCCATGAACAAATCGCCTCCGAGATCGTCAGTGGCGTGCTGAAGCCGGGAACCGCGCTTGTCCAGGAACAGGTTGCCGCACAATATGGGGTCTCGCGCACACCGGTGCGCGATGCGCTGGCCCAGGTCGCCATGGAGGGCCTGGCAACCTTGGTGCCCGGGAGCGGCTACGTGGTCAACGACCTCACGGCCCAGGACGTGCAGAACGTCTTCGAGGTGCGCTACCACCTGGAGCAGCTGGCGATGGCCCAGGCGATGGGCAGGCACTCCCCCGCGCAACTGGTGAGGCTGCGCGCGCTCATCGATGAATTCGAGACCGTGGAACCCACCGACGCGGAGGAACAGTTCCGGCTCGGCAAGGAATTCCACCTCAAGCTCATCGAGCCCTGCCCCAACCAATACCTGCGAGAAACCCTGGAAAGCATCTGGGGACACCCGATCCAACGGCGGATCACCCGCGCCTACCAGCTGGGGCCGGAGCACCAGGCCTCCATCGCGCGGGCTCACCGGGATATCTTGCAGGCTCTTCCAGCGGGCGACCTGGAAACCATCATCCAGGTCCTGGGCTACTGCCACGACGCCGGCGACATCGACCCGCACAGCCTTCCCTCGCGCGGGTGAACCCGGGGTTCCTGAACCGGGTCGGGACTATCTCCGCTGCGCGGAACCGCGAATCCGCAGGATCTCGTCCTGATACGCAAGGTACAAGTTGGCAAGGAGCCCCGCCTCGCTCGGGTTCCCACCCAAAATCTCGCCAACTTTCTTGATCCGGTAACGCACCGTGTTGGGATGGACATAAAGCCAAGCCGCCACTCGGGCGACATCTTGGTCCATGGCCAGGTATCCCTGGATTGTTTCCACCAGTTCTTTGTCATGCCTCAGCGGCTGGACGAATCGGGTCAGTCGCTTGCGGTCGGAGGGGCTCTTGAGGCGTGCCAGGAACCAGCTCGCAGGATCCACCTCATCCATCCGGACCAACCCTCCATTCGCCCCGGCATCGCTGGCGGAGCGCCGCCGAGCTATGCTCGCGGCAAGTTCGGCATCCTGAAATTGTTCGGGAACCTGCGCCAGCGATCCAGAAGGCTCGCTCAGCCCGATCGCCAGTCCTTGAGCGACAACTGCGACCCACTGCTCACTTGCCTTGGATTCGGGAATCAAGGCATGAAACCCGGGCGGCACTTCGGGCGTCTTTCCGTTCTCGGCAAAGAGCAGAGGCAAGCCCATGCGCTCCGCCGAATCAATCAAGGCGTCAACCTTGGCCGGTGACAACACTTCATCTCCCAGCGTGGTGGCCACCACCGAACGGAACGGCTCGAAGCCCTTGAATCCAAGAGGCTTCAACAACTCCCAGTAGCGCAGTTCGCGAGAGACATCTATACCGTCCTGCAAATTCGTGAGCAATTGGGCATTTTCATGCCGCCGGCGCGAGGTATCCAGATGGCTGATGCCCTTGATGGCCCCGAGCATGCGCTGAGTGGTTTCAAGCAGGACATCGCCGAGGTCATCGAGCAGTGTTCCCTGCCGCGTGGCAATGGCCAGATGGTATCCACGGCCGCGCAACACCATGGAACGGTACATGACCTCCCAGCGGCCAATGGAAAACCGGTCGAAACCCGACTGCCCGCCGCCGATCGCCGAGAAGATGAGGTTCGTGGGTCCTTCTCCCGTCGATTCGACTATGACCCCGGAATCTTCGTAGAGCACGGCAGTCCCTCGGCAGGCAGTGCCCAAACGGGCAATCAGTGCCTTGATCGGATCGTCCGACGAGATGCTGTCGAGCAGATCATTGGTCAGCCATAGCATGCGCTTGAGTCCGTAGCCGTCCGGCACGGGGGCGCTTCGGTTGATGTAGTTCTCTATGTGCCGAAATGGGATTTCCGGGGCCACCGCCACAAGCGGCAGACCAACCTCGGCACAGCATTGGCGCAAATCGTCGGGAATCGACTGGAAATACACTCCAACACCGAAAAACAAGGCAGCGACCTTGGCCCGACGCAGAGCTCCCACCAGCTCCCGGGCCACAGCCGCCGGATGCGCCTCATTGAGAAATCGCATGCCCGTGGTCAGCATGACGTTCCCAGGCTCGAACCACCTGGCCGGATCGTGTATTTCCGAGCTATGAGCTCCAGTGATTTCCGGATCGAGCGACCCCGTGACTGCAAGTTCCAAGCCGAGGGACTTCTCTTTCAGAACGTCGCTTAAGCACAGCACGGCAATTCACCTTCGCTCGATTTGCCCGTTGTTTCGAGGTCTTGGAGCCCAAGATTACCCCGTCCCCCATGAGAATTTGTAGAAATTACAATGATAGGCCAGCGACCTTTGAATTCCGCTAATGACAGAGATGCGCGTCACATTGCATGGTTGGGTGAAGCTAAAAAACTCGAACCACCAAGGAGCGCATGATGGCCAATTTACGAGTCGCCGTGGACGTCGGAGGCACCTTCACCGACGTCTGCATCTTCGATGAAGAGACCCAGGAAATGCGGGTCACCAAGGTTCCTTCCACGCCACATGACCCCATGCTGGCAGTGATGGGCGGCGTGGAACGCGCCAAGATCAACCTAGCCGATGTCTCGTTGTTCTCGCACGGAACAACCGTGGCAACTAACGCCCTCATTACCCGCAAGTTCCCCTCCGCGGCAATGGTCACAACCAAGGGCTTCCGCGATGTCATTGAAATCCGCGACGGCACCAAGGACGATCTTTGGGATGCTTACAACGACGTTTCGGGCCCCTATATCCGCCGCCGCGACCGCTTCGAGATCACCGAACGCATCGACTTCTCCGGGAAGGTCGTCACGCCACTGGACGAGACCGAGGCGCGCCAGCTTGCAGCGTTGCTACGCAAGCGCGGAACCACCACGATTGCCGTCTGCTTCATCAATTCCTATGCGAACCCCGCCAATGAAATCCGGATGCGCGAAATCCTCCAGGAAGAGATTCCCGAGGCCGCCGTCTCCGCCTCCGCCGAGATCCTGCCCGAGATCTTCGAACACGACCGTTTCAACACGGCTGTCGCCAATGCCGTGCTGGCCCCGTTGGTGACTGGATATGTTGACCGCCTGGCCTCACAACTCAAAGACGGCGGCTACACCGGGGACTTGTTGCTGCTTCATTCCGGCGGCGGATCAATGACCCCGCGGATGGTCAAGCGATACCCCGTGAGGCTGGCTGCCTCCGGCATTGCCGCGGGCGCCATCGCCGCCAAGCATGTGGCCCAACAATGCGGATTCGAGGACGCTGTTGGACTCGACATGGGCGGCACGTCCACCGACATCTGCCTGGTATCGGGCGGTGAATTGCGCATCACCAAGGAGTGGCAGGTCGAGTATGGGCATCCGATAGTCTTCCCGTCCATCGAGGTCCTGACCATTGGGGCCGGCGGCGGTTCCCTAGCCCACATCGATATTGCCGGGGCGCTGCGCAACGGACCGCAGTCTGCCGGGGCGGCACCAGGCCCGGCCTGCTACAACTCCGGCGGTGACCAGCCCACCAACTGCGATGCAAATGTTGCGTTGAACCGTTTAGGCACTTCGCTGGCAGGCGGCGCCAAGACCCTGGACCGCGTGCTTTCCCGCGAGGCCATCAACCGCGTCATTGCCGAGCCGCTGGGCATGGGCGAAGCCGAGGCGGCACATGCCATCCTGCAGGTCGCCAACGCCAACATGGCCGATGCGGTGCGCCTGATCTCGATCCGCCGCGGCTACGACCCACGCGACTTCGCACTCATTGCCTTTGGAGGTGCAGGTGCACTGCACGGTGCCGAAGTGGCCCGTGAACTGAACATCCCCACCGTCGTGGTTCCGGCCAATCCCGGAGTCACCTCAGCCCTGGGCTGTCTACTGGTTGACATCCGGCACGACCTCTCGGCCATGTTTACCGGTTTGGCTTCCGAGACCGATCCAGCCGAGATCGAGGTCCGGTTCAAGACACTGGAGAAGGAGGCCTCCTCGCGCCTGCGCCACGAGGGAGTGAGCGATGAGAACGCCGTGCTTCAGCGCGAGATCTCTATGCGCTACGCCGGCCAGTGGCGCTCGCTGTCCGTGTCCATCGGTGCGGGGCGCGGCGCTCTAGAAACGGCCATCGAAACCTTCCACCAAGAGCATGAACGCGAGTTCGCCTTCCGCCAGGACGACCAGCCGGTCGAGATATATCAGCTACTGCTCAGCGCCATTGGCAAGACCCCGAAGCCGGCTTTCATTCCGGCCACTGAGCTCAACGCCGATCCGGGTTCCCCCGCTTCAACGCGCGAGGTCTACTTCGGCGACACAGGCTGGTTGTCCACCCCCGTCTACAATCGCGCCCAGCTCCCGGCAGGTGCCACGTTCTCCGGCCCGGCGATCATTGACCAGCTCGATTCCACCACAGTGGTTCCGCCACGCACAACAGCCGAAATCGACGGCTGGGGCAATATCCGCATTCACCTTCACGATCTTCCCTCAAGCAAGGAGTCCTAGTCATGACCGATACACTCGTTGCCCCAAACACCCTGGCAACCCCTCCGACACGTCCATCACTGGATCCGGTCACCTTTGAGGTGCTGAAGAACGCGTTCGCCACGTCGGTTGACTTGATGAGCGAACAAATCCTGCGCACCTGCTACTCGTTCGTCATCTATTCGCGCGACTTCTCTTCCGCCCTATGCGATGCGTCCGGAAACACCGTGATGCAAGGCTCCGGTGACATTGCGGTGCACGTGGGCACCTTGCATTTCCAGTGCAAGGCCGTCATCGAGGAGTTCGGCACCGACATCCACCCCGACGACGTTTTTGCCATCAACGACCCCTACCGCGGCGGCACCCACTTCAACGATGTTTCGTTCATCCGCCCCATTTTCGCCGACGGCGAGGTCATTGCCTTTGCCCAGAACAAGGGCCACTGGGCCGACATCGGTGGCAATGTCCCAGGCTCTTTCGACGTCAACGCCAAGGAACATTTCGGCGAGGGCCTGCGCATCACCCCGGTGAGGATCTGGTCCAAGGGCGTGTTCCTGCACGACGTCGCCCAACTGCTGGTATCCAACACCCGCGCGCCGCGCCAGGCCATGGGCGATCTGCACGCCCAGTCCGAGGCCACCGCAGTCTGCGAGCGCGAGATACATCGCTTGGTCGGCAAGTACTCCAAGGACACAGTGCTGGCGGCCATGCAGGAAACCCAGGACTACGTGGAGCGGACCGTGTTGCGACAGCTGGAGTCCCTTCCCCAAGGCGAATGGGAAACCACCGACTACATCGACGTGGATCCGGGCAAGGGTGAAGGCCTCGTTCCCATCAAGATCAAGCTCAGGCTTGACGGGAACGGCATCCATTATGACCTCTCCGGATCAGCTCCAGCGGTGGCAACGTTCCTCAACTCCGGCTACGGCACCACCCACTCGGCCATCTACGCCGGCACCAAGACTTTCTTCCCGGATGTGCCGCTGAATTCCGGCTTCTATGCCGCGGTCCAAGCAGAGATCGGCCCGGAGGGTACGGTGGTCAACGCCGGGTGGCCGTTCGCGGTCACCGGGTTCTGCTCCGGTCCTTACGAGAAGATCATGAACGGGATCTTCGAGCTGTGGAGCCAGATCATGCCGGAACGCGCCATGGCGTGCGCGTTCAACCTCGAATACCTGTTGGTAGGCGGCAAGGACGCGCGGACCCCGAAGAACGAGTACTTCATGTGGTACGACTGGATGGCCGGCGGCTGGGGCGGACGTGCCACCAAGGACGGTTCCAGCGCTACGGCTCCGGTGTTCGGCCCGGGCCTAGCCGTGCAACCGGTCGAGGGGCAGGAACGGCTCTCCCCTGTCTTGACGACCCGGCACGAGATCGCCATAGATTCGGCCGGCCCCGGCCGCTATCGCGGCGGCCTAGGAATTGAAAAGGGCGGGATGCTTACCGATGCCTTCGACACCGTAATGAGCTATTGCTGCGACCGTGCCCGCTCCATCACCTGGGGCATCGAGGGCGGCTTGCCCTCAATACCGCACGGAGTTTGGCTGAACAAGGGCACCTCGGAGGAACGCTACCTCGGTTCCAATTTCTCCTCCGTTCCGGTGCAGTCGGGCGATACCTTCACGCGCCCCTCCGCCGGAGGCGGCGGATTCGGCGACCCGTTACTGCGCACCCCCGACGAGGTTCGGGAGGACGTCATTGACCAGTATGTCTCGATCGATCGGGCAGCCAAGGACTATGGGGTGGTGATATGTGAGATCGATGCAGAGCTCGACGAGTTCGAGATCGATGAGGCCGCCACGACGGCGCTGCGGGCGCAGATCCGCGCCGCGCGGAACGGCTGGCTCACCGAGGATCCGCATGTTGTCGCAGAAAACTACCGCAATGGCACCACGGACATGCTCGATGTCATTCGGAGGCACGGCGTCATCCTGGACTGGGGAACCGGCGAACTATTTGAAAACACCACGGCCGAGTACCGGCAGCTGATGGCGCGCCGCTCTTCCGCACACTGGGTCTAGCCACTCGCATGCACACGTGCCAGGAGTGCGGAGCACCGGCCGATTTCCCGGCCGCTTCGCACTCTCCTGGCCCGGTATCGCACCCAGGGGCCCACTGATTTCCGGGGGAGGTACCGCCTGCAAAGAAGCGGGCGGTACCTCCCCCGGAAAATAGAACGGGAATTCGATAGGCTCCCGTTCCGGCCGCCAACGCGCGGCATTTGTTCGACATTCTTCACCGGGCACCGACCAGTTCTCGGTCGAAATTGCGCCTTATTCCTTGTCACACTCGCCTGGCACCAAGCACGCACGGGTTCGACCCGATGCCCTGCCGTGCCCGTTTTTCAGGAGAAGTCTCGTGTCAACACAATCAACGGCTGAGAATACGGCCCCAGAGAACAGGAAGATGAGCGCGGGCTCACTCTCAATGGCTTGGTACGGCCTGGTCTCGGCCATGTTCTTCATCTACATCGGAGCCTCACTGGCCCAGGCCTACGGCACCATCGATACCCTCATAGGCTTGTCCATCACGATCGTCATCTACGGCGCCATCAACCGGGTCCTGGCCGGATACGCATTGAAGCATTCCTTGACCGTTGCCCAGTTCTCCCGCACCCTGCTCGGCAGCAAGGGCGCATTACTGGCCACACTGGTCTTTTCCGCCACTGCCATCTATTACGCAGTCTTCGAGGGCGCCATCCTCGGCTACGCCTTCCAGACCCAGTTTGGCGGACCCATCCAGCTTTGGTACGCATTGGTGGTGCTGTACACGATTCCACTCATCGCCGGTGGCATCCAACGCTGGCTGGACAAGATCAACGGCTTGCTGCTCCCCATCTACTGGGGCGGGCTAATCACAGCGGTTATTTGGGCGTCCATTGCCCATCCCAACGGCAGTGCCTGGCTCACCCACTCAACAGGTTCGCTGTCGTTCGTTGCTGGCGGGCCCGGCTGGCTGGCCACCTGCGCCGCCTTCATGGGCGTGTGGATCCTGATGATGTACACCATGGACTTCGCCGCACTTGGGCGCGCAAAGGACGTGAAGTTCCACCAGCGTTACACCTTCGGCTGGCTCTTCTACACCCTGGCCTTTGGCGTCAACTCACTGATCGGCATCTACCTCACCTTCACGATTCCCGGCGCGGAGGCCACCGAGACCGGCGTTGCTGGCGCCTTGGTCCAGCTCATGGGCCCTCTGGGCCTGCTGGTGATCTTCGTGTCCCAAACCCGCATCAACACCGCGAACTATGCGCTGGGCATTGCCAACCTGCGTGAATTCGGCGAGCGAGCCCTGTGCCTGCGATTGCCGTCGCTGGCTTGGGTCGGGATCGGTGCGCTAATTATCTACCTGTTGATGCTGCTGCCGGTCGTCAAGTACCTGTTGTTGGCCCTGTCATGGCAGGGGGCGCTGGTCACCGGCTGGGTGGCGATCGCGCTGGTACACATCTTCGTCCAGGAGCGGCGCGGCGGCATCGTGCCGGACGGGTCGCTTCCGGACTCTGCATTCCCTGCGCTCAACCGAGCCGGGGTCGCTGCGTGGATCATCTCGGCCTTTGCCGGAATCACGCTCATCCAGTCCGGCAGCGCGTGGGGCTCGAACATCGGCTCGCTGGCCACCCCGATACTGGCGGCACTGATTTATGCGGCACTGATTCGCCTTTCCCAGTCCCGATTAGGCGATTCCAAGGCGAAACTCGTCAAGCACTAAGGTCCTGCCAGTTATCAACGCAGTGCGGCCGGTGTACTGAGCCCTCGTAGGTTCCCTGCACCGGCCCCACGCCTCCCCTCCCAGTTGCCCGTTCCGCGCCGCAGGCACCTGGTTTAGGATCGGCCCAATCCGCGCCAGAGCAGCGCCACGTGCAGCGAGGTCCGCGACTCGGCGTCGTCCAGGCTGACCCCGAGCTTGTCCTCGAGCTTTTCCAGCCGGGCATAGAGCGCCGGCCGACTCAGGAACCCGGTGCGGGCCAGGGCGGATTTGTTGCCGCCGTGCTTGAGGTAGAGCGACAGCAGTTCGAGCGCCGGCTCATCGAGCGGGTCCAGGATGCCGGCCAGCTCGGCCTCGGCAAAGGACTTCAGGCGCGCGTCGTCGTGCATCAGCGCCAGGACTCCGCGCAGGCGCACGTCGGCAAAGCGATAGAAGGGCCGGGCACGGGTGTCGAAGGTCGCCACGGTTTCGGCCACCTGGGCCGCTTCCTCCAATCCGTGGGCCGCATCCTTCACGCTTTTTCGCCCGCGCCCCACGCCCACCGACCAGTCGACGGCTTCCTGGCCCTGCGCCAGCTGCCGGCAGATCCGCTCCAGCAGTGGCTCTTCCAGCTGTTTGGCGCCCACGCCCAGCACCATGCCAATCTGGCCGCTTTGCAGGCTGGCGGCCAACGCGGTGGCCCGGGCCGAATCCACCACGGCGTTGAGCGCATCCAGCAATGCGCGTTCGCGCAGCTGCACCCCCGTGGGCGTTTGCCCGGCGCGGTGATCCAGCCGGAACACCACCGGGACGTAGTGCGGGGAGTCTGCCAGCCCCAGGGCGCCGGCGCGGATCAACACCTCGCCCTCCCCCAGGGCATGCTGCTGGCGCAGTTCGTGCAGCAGCCCGGCCCGGGCCTGGTGGAGCAATTCCTTTTGGTCGCGCCCTGCCAGACGGGCAATGGAGAGCGTCTGCCCGGCACGTTCAAGCACCATGGCAGCATCCCCGTCGGTGGCAAGTTCCCCGGGAACCACCAGCCGACCCCAGCGCTGGCCCTGGATGCCGACAGGGGTCTGCAGCCAGCCTTCCTCCCCCAAACCGCGGCCCGTGGTTTCCAGGTACCCGACCCGGCGCGAGCGCTCCGGCCAGTTCGCGAGCAACCGCGCATCCGGGGTCGGGCCTGCAGCGAAGCCCAGCACCAGATGGGCCACGTCCTCCAGCACCACCGGAGCCCCGATGAGTTCGGCGGCCCTGGCCACGATTCCCTCCTCGGTCGCGTTCTGCAGGCTCAGCGCGGTGAAGACCTCATGGATCATCCGCGACCGTTCCAGCGCGGCCAGCTGGTCCGAGACCAGCATCCGGTGAACGACCTCGGTGATCTCGACAAAGCGCACGCGCTTGTGCAGCAAGATGACCGGGAAGTCATTTTGCTCGGCCACCCGGCGCAACGCGGCGATCGAGGCATCCCGTTCCCTGTCCACCCCGGCAACCAACTCGACGATGAGGCCGGCGGCCCCCGCCGCCCGCACCTGCGCCAGGAATCCTGCAACCCCGGCCCCGGCCTCCCCGAAGGCCATTCCCGTGGTCAACACCAGCTCCCCGCCGGAGAGCAAATCGGCCAGGTCGGGGGTTTCGGCCACGTGCACCCATCGCACCGGGTTGCCCAGCATGTCCGCACCTCCCAGCACCTCGGGCTCACCCGCGGCAACCGCAGGCAATTCAACGACCCTGGCAATGCTCAGTGTCCCGGCAACGGCGGGCTTTTGGTGATTGGCGACGGTACTCATGGACAAAGTGTATTGCTTTCCTGCAAAGAGTTGACAGGTTGCCCATACCCCAGGTGTGTCCCAGACGACACAATGGATTCAATACCGGATTTAGCCCGCTTTGAAAGGAACCCGCGCACCATGCAGACGCTCTCCCACTGGATCGACGGAACCGCCCTGGACGTCCCCGCCGATTCCCGCTTCGCCGACATCACCAATCCCGCCACCGGCAAGGTCTCCTCGCGCGTGGCCCTGGCCTCCGCTGCCACCACCGGCGAGGCCATCGCCGTGGCCCATGCCGCGTTCCCGGCATGGCGGGACACCTCGCTGACCCGCCGCTCGCAGATCCTTTTCAACTACCGCGAACTGCTGAACAAGCGCAAGGGCGAGCTCGCGGCCATCATCACCGCAGAGCACGGGAAGGTCCTGGACGACGCCATGGGCGAAATCGCCCGCGGCCTGGAGGTCGTCGAGTACGCCTGCGGCATCCCGCACCTGGTCAAGGGCGGTTACACGGAAAACGCCTCCACCAAGATCGACGTCCACTCCATCCGACAGCCGCTGGGCGTCTCCGCCATCATCTCCCCCTTTAATTTCCCGGCCATGGTGCCGATGTGGTTCTTCCCCGTGGCCATTGCCGCCGGCAACACCGTCATCCTGAAGCCCCGCGAGAAGGACCCGACCGGCGCGAACTGGATGGCCGAGCTCTGGAAGGAAGCCGGGCTGCCCGACGGCGTATTCAACGTGGTCCACGGCGACAAGGAATCGGTCGACACCCTGCTGACCGACCCGAGGGTCTCCTCGGTCTCCTTCGTGGGCTCCACCCCGATCGCCCAGTACGTCTACGCCACCGGCACCGCCCACGGCAAGCGCGTCCAGGCCCTGGGCGGGGCCAAGAACCACATGCTGGTACTCCCGGATGCGGACCTGGACCTTGCAGCCGACGCCGCGGTGAACGCGGGCTTCGGCGCCGCCGGCGAGCGCTGCATGGCCATTTCCGCGATCGTCGCCATCGACTCGATCGCCGATGAACTGGTGGCCAAGATCGCCGACCGCACCGCAACACTGCGCGTGGGCGACGGCACCCGCGGCTGCGACATGGGCCCGCTGGTCACCGCCGCACACCGCGACAAGGTCGCCGGCTACATCGATGCGGGCGAGGCGGCAGGGGCCACCATGGTCCTGGACGGCCGCCACGTGAACCCGGATGCCGAAGGCGAGGGCTTCTTCCTGAACCCGACCCTCTTCGATCACGTCACCACCGACATGTCGATCTACACCGACGAGATCTTCGGCCCAGTCCTCTCGGTGCTTCGCGTGGAATCCTTCCAGGAAGGCATCGATACCATCAATGCCAACCCGTTCGGCAACGGCACCGCCATCTTCACGAACGACGGCGGGGCCGCCCGCCGCTTCGAGAACGAGATCCAGGTCGGTATGGTGGGAATCAACGTGCCCATCCCGGTCCCGATGGCCTACTACTCCTTCGGCGGCTGGAAGAACTCGCTCTTCGGGGACACCCATGCCTACGGAGCCGAGGGCGTGAACTTCTTTACCCGCGGCAAAGTCGTCACCTCCCGCTGGCTGGATCCCAGCCACGGCGGCCTGAACCTCGGCTTCCCGCAGAACGCCTAGGCCTGAGCACTTTACGGAAAGGGGCATCGCCCACCATGAGCACCGAAGTGAGTACCGACGCCATTACGGCGCAGGAGATTGCCGCCGGCGTCCGAGCCCACGAGCTGGACCGCAAGCATGTCTTCCATTCCTGGCAGGCCCAGGGCCCGTTCAACCCCATGACCATCCTCAAGGCCGAGGGCTCGTGGGTCTGGGACGGGGAGGGCAACAAGCTGCTTGACCTCTCCTCCCAGCTGGTGAACACCAACATCGGCCACCAGCACCCCCAGGTCGTCGCCGCCATCCAGGAGCAGGCGGGCAAGCTGTGCACCATTGCCCCGCAGCACGTCAACGACGCGCGCTCCGAGGCCGCCCGGCTGATCGCCGAGCTGACCCCCGGGGACCTGAACCACGTGTTCTTCACCAACGGCGGGGCCGATGCGGTGGAGCACGCGATCCGCATGGCCCGCCTGCACACCGGCAAGCACAAGGTCCTGGCCGCCTACCGCAGCTACCACGGCGGCACGCACCTGGCCATCAATGCCACCGGCGACCCCCGGCGCTTCGCAAACGACCTCGGCGATGCAGGAATCGTCCACTTCATGCCCGCCTACCACTACCGCTCCTACTTCTCCGCCGCCACCGAGGCCGAGGAAACCGAGCGGGCGCTGCGCCATCTGGAGGACACCATCATCCTGGAGGGCCCTGCCACCATTGGTGCCCTGATCCTCGAATCCATCCCGGGCAGCGCGGGCATCTACGTGCCGCCGGCCGGGTACATGGAGGGCGTGCGCGAGCTGACCCGCAAGTACGGCATCATGTTCATTGCCGACGAGGTCATGGCCGGCTTCGGCCGCGCGGGCAAGTGGTTCTCGGTGAACCACTGGGACGTGGTCCCGGACCTGCTCACCTTCGCCAAGGGCGTGAACTCCGGCTACGTCCCCCTCGGCGGCGTGGCGATCTCCGATGCCATCTTCGAGACCTTCCGCGAGCGCGCCTACCCGGGCGGGCTGACCTACTCCGGCCACCCGCTGGCCTGCGCGGCGGCGGTGGCGACCATCAACGCCATGAAGGACGAGGGCATGGTGGAGAACGCCGCCCGCATCGGCGCCGACATCATCGGCCCGGCACTGACCGAGCTGAAGGCCAAGCACCCCTCGGTCGGGGACGTGCGCGGGACCGGCTGCTTCTGGGCCGTGGAGCTTGTCACCAACCGAGAGACCCGCGAGCCGATGGCACCCTATGGCGGATCCTCCCCGGCCATGGCCGCGGTGACAGCTGCACTGAAGAAGGCAGGCATGCTCCCGTTCGTGAACTTCAACCGCATCCACGTGGTTCCGCCGCTGAACATCGGCGACGAGGACCTGCGCGCGGGCCTGGCGATGCTCGACGAGGCCCTGTCGGTCGCCGACACCTTTGTGACGGCGTAACGACGTTCGCACCGCCATTGCCGGCGGGGTTCGGGACCCATGTCCCGGGCCCCGCCGGCCTTGGCTTTAGCCGGCATCCTGGCTAGTCGGCCGCCTGTGTGACCAGCACCTGCCACTTGATCCCGGGCCCCGCCTGCACGGAGATTTCAAGCTCCGTGGTGGAGTCATTGACAAAGCTGTTCCGGTTGACCTGGCCCGGGACTGTTTCAGTGCAGCCGGCACCGTAGGTGCTGCCGTCGCTGAGTGCGACCTCGATGGGTCCGGATCCCTCGCATATCCAGGAAACGAACGTCTCCCCCTTCCCCAGGGAGTCTCCGCCACCGGTGCCGCTTCCGGTGCCTTCCATTCTGAACACCACTTTCTCGTCCGAAGCCGCGCCCAGCACGATGGCTTCCCACCCAGCCGCATCCGTGTGGTCGGAAGCGGCGGGACCGGAGGCGGCTTCGGATAGCACTGGAACCGTCTCGGACGCCGAGGGGGAAGGCAGGTCCTCGGTCAGCGTCGTGCATCCCGACAGCACGGTGGCAAGCCACAACAGTGCGAGGAGTGTCCGGGCCGGTACTGGCTTGTTGTTCCTCATGGGTCTCCGTCTTTTCGTTTCCCTGGCGACAGTGGCGGAACGCCGGTGTCCGCCCGCTCATTTGAACGAGCATATGGCACCTACGCGCAACTTGGGTCCCGCACTCCAGATCCGCCTGAGGGATGCTGGGACCACGGCGATCGGGTCGCTGGCATGGGCCGATGTACCAGCCATTCGACTTCGTGACGCCGCAGGTCCACCTCGCCGTTGAATCCGGCGTTGCAGCGATTGGCCTCCTGGCGGCCTTGGCATGCATTTCGGTTGGGGGCCCGGCTGGAAGCAATACGAACGCCGCTTCGTGACCAGCAGAACGAGGTGGAGCACGTCCCGGACCGGCGTTAGGCCGCCCGCGACGGTACATTGGTTCTCCGGTTGGCTAGCCGCCCTCCACCTGTGGTCCCAGATGGATGCCCCAAAACCTGCCCCTTGCTCCGATGCGTGGCCGGTGCCCCCGACAATAGGCTGGACGCATGACACAGACAGCACGCCGCCGGTCATCGATGCCAGCACGCCCCAGGACACTGGTGGTGGCGACCTGGGCCGTCCTGGCTTCCCTGGCTCTGACCGGTTGCAGCGCCCTGGGCATCGAGTCAAAGTACGACAAGAGCGCCAGCCACGAATTCGCCACGGGAACCGAAGGCAAGGAAAAGAAGGTGCTTCCTGCCTGGGTCCCCGATGAGGCCACGAACATCACGGAGGTCGTGCGCCCCACGGGAAACGAACGCATCCTGCGCATGGACCACACGGGGGCGCTGCCCCCGAGCTGTGTCGCCATGTCCGAAACCGGCCAGCCAACCCTGGCGGAACTGGCCGCGGGGTTGGAGCTGGAGGATCCGGCCCCCATGCAGGAAATCGCCGAGCGGGTGGACGCCCAATACCAAACACCGCTGCTGGCAGCACACTGGTGGCCCACCGGCCAGGAAAACCTGACCACGCACCTGTGCGGCAAGTGGTGGGTGTCCAAGGATTCCGGCAGCCTCACTGGCTACACCCCGGAGTTGAAGGGTATAGCCAATAGCATCCTCGCGGAGCAGGCCAAGGCGCAGCGCAGCCAGGGCAACTAGGTCCTCGGGACCGCGCGCGACGGGGCCGTGGTGCCCCGGCCCCGTCGTGGGCGAGGATGAAGCTAGCCGTTGATGACCTGCGGCTGGCCCAGGGCCTTGAGCCCGGCGACGCCGAACTCGACGCCGTAGCCTGACTGCTTGGCACCGCCGAAGGGGATGCGCGGGTCCACGCCGCCGTGGCTGTTGATCCACACGGTCCCTGCCTGCATCCGGGCGGCGACCTTGCGGGCGGCGTCGCGGTCCGCTGACCACACCGAGCCGCCGAGCCCCACGTCGAGGGAGTTGGCCAGTTCCAGGGCCTGCTCGACCGACTCGACCTTGATGATCGGCAACGCCGGGCCGAACTGCTCCTGCAGCACCAGCGGGTTCTGCGCATCGATGTCGGCGATCAGCGTGGTCGGGTAGAAGTGTCCCGGGGCCTCCGGCTTCGGGTCCGCGCCCAGCAGCACCCGGGCGCCGGACTCGGTGGCGCTGCGCACCAGCGAATCGACGATGTCGTACTGCGCCTGGTTCTGCAGTGGGCCCAGCACGTTGGCCTCGTCGAGCCCCACGCCCATGGGCACGTTGCGGGCCACCTCGAGAAGGGCCTGGCAGACCTCCTCGTAGACGTCTTGGTGCACGTAGAGGCGCTTGAGCGCCGCACAGGTCTGTCCGGTGTTGATGAACGCACCCCAGAACAAGCCCTCGGCGATCGCCTTCGCATCAACGTCAGGCAACACGATGCCGGCGTCGTTGCCGCCCAGTTCCAGGGTCAGCCGCTTCACGGTGTCCGCGGAGGAACGGATGATCGCCTGGCCGGTGGCGGTGGAGCCGGTGAACATCACCTTGCCGATATCCTTATGCGTGCTCAACAGCGCCCCGACATCCCGGCCTCCGGCAACCACATGCAGCACGCCTTCGGGCAGCACCTGGTTGATCACGTGAACCAGTGCCAGCACGGAAAGCGGGGTGTACTCCGAGGGCTTGAGAACCACGGTGTTGCCCATGCGCAGGGCCGGTGCCAGCTGCCAGACCGAGATCATCATGGGCCAGTTCCACGGGCCGATGGCGCCCACGACGCCGAAGGGACGGTAGTGCACCTCGGCGTAGGTCGTGCCATCGTCGACGACCACCTCGGGTTCCAAGTCGAAGGCTGCAGCGGCGCGCAGCCAGG
>NZ_JBKKAP010000023.1:0-5404 GCF_046714615.1 Paeniglutamicibacter sp. | reverse complement strand
GCGTGGATGCGATCCGCGCCGGTGCCGCCGTCTGTGGGGATGCCTGGCTCGGGACTTCTCCTCCGCGATGCGGGCGGCTAGCTCTGAGGGTCGTACATGAACTCGCGGAGCTCCTGCGAGCAACGGCAGGCCACCGCGATCTTGCTTGCCCACTCGACCGCGTCCTCGCGCGTCGGCAGCTCCAGCACGGTGAACCCGCCCCTGAGTTCGGAGCCCGGATAGATCTCGGTGCTCACCGACCCGTCGGCGGAGACCAGTACGGGGTCGGCTTTCTCCTCGATCCCGCCGCCGAATACGTAGACGCCGGCGGCCTTCGCCTCCTCGATCACAGCGTGGGATTCGGAGGAGACGATCGGGAACTCCTCGTCCGTGAGCACCATGGCTTCGCTCGGGAAGGAGATGAGGTATTTGGTCATGTATCGATGGTGCACCGCGGGCGGGCCGGACAGCAACGGCTGTGGATTGGTTGAAGGGAACCATTCGGCCCCTCTGGGAGCGTCCCGGTATGGGCAACGTCGAACGTCTCGGCCGCACCCTGCAAACCGAATCGGCATGCCTGCAGATCTTCTATTCAAACCGAGACGGCCACGACGAACCTGCACCTTGGCTCGACTGCTGCAATCGATGATGCCACTGGGCACCGTGAAACCAACCCCCGATCAGCCGACCGTCACCAACGTCCTGGCCGAGTACAGCTAGACCCCGAGTTCCTCGCGAAGCCGGGCAACATGTCCGTCGGCCGCCACGTTGTACTCGGCCAGGGAAACGTTGCCTTCCGGGTCGACCACCACAGTGCTGCGCAGGATCCCGTTGAACTTCTTCCCGTTGAACTCCTTTTCCCCATACGAGCCGTAGGCCGTGGCCACCGTAAAATCGGGATCCGAAAGCAACGGGAAATTCAGCGACTCGGCCTCGGCGAACGACAGCAACGCATCGCCGGCATCCGGCGAGATGCCAAGGACCTCGTATCCGGCGGCCCGCAGCGAGTTCAGGTTGTCCCGGAAATCGCAGGCCTGCGTGGTGCACCCCGTCGTTGCGGCCTTGGGATAGAAGTACACGACGACGTTCTTGCCCGCATAGTCGCCCAAGGCAACCGGCGTGCCGTGCGCATCGGACAACATGAACTTTGGTGCGCGCTCGCCGACGACCAATGGCGTTGAAGACAAGTACATGAAGTTCTCCATTCGATCCAGCAAATTGTTGATGTCGTTTCCAGCCTATGGCCTTCGCGTGGACATCGACAGGGAATCGCGAAAAACCGTGCGCTGCAAGGCATGATGGTTGTCGTCGTCATTTCACCCCTACATCCTGCGATGTACACCCCCGGGAAAAATCAGTCTTAGGGAGGGTCAAACCGTGGGGAATCGAGGGTAGAGTGACCAATGCCCGGCTGAAAAACGCCGCGTTGCCGCACTCGCGGGACCACCAAACCATGGTGGATTCGTGCGGCTAAATTCATGAGGACACTGCCTGATGCTCTTAAAGCTCATACTTAGACATTCGAAACCCTACAAGTGGTGGATTGCCGCCGTGCTGTTCTTCCAGCTCGCCACCACGATCGCCACTTTGTACCTCCCCAGCCTCAACGCCCGCATCATCGACACCGGCGTGGTCAAGGGAGATACCGACTTCATCTGGCGCACCGGCGGCGTGATGCTGGCCGTCGCCTTTGTCCAGGTGCTCACGGCCATTGCCGCCGTGTACTTCGGGGCCAAGACCGCCATGGCCATCGGACGGGACCTGCGCCATGCCGTCTTTGACGCCGTCACCGGGTTCTCCGCCCAGGACGTCAACAAGTTCGGTGCCGCCACGCTGATCACCCGCGGCACCAACGACGTGCAGCAGGTGCAGATGCTGGTGCTGATGGGACTGAACTTCATGGTCTCCGCCCCCATCATGTGCATTGGCGGCATCATCATGGCGCTGCGCGAGGACGCCGGCCTGTCCTGGCTGGTCTGGGTCTCCGTGCCGGTGCTGCTGGTGGTCGTCGGCACCCTGGTCATCTTCCTGATGCCGCTCTTCCGCCAGATGCAGGACCGCATCGACGGGATCAACGGCGTGCTGCGCGAGCAGATCACCGGCATCCGCGTGGTGCGTGCCTTCGTGCGCGAACCCCACGAGACCGAGCGCTTCGAGGAGGCCAACGCCAAGCTCACCCGCGTGGGCGTGAAGGTCGGCAACCTCTTCGTGTTGATGTTCCCGCTGATCGGCATGATCCTGCACATCGCCACCGCCTCCGTGCTGTGGTTCGGCGGACACCGCGTGGAATCCGGCGCCATGCAGATCGGTGCGCTGACCGCCTTCCTGCAGTACCTGCTGCAGATCCTCATGGCCGTCATGATGGGAACCTTCATGGCCATGATGATCCCGCGCGCCATCGTCTGCGCCGAGCGCATCGACGAGGTCACCACGTTGGTTCCCAGCCTCACCGACCAGCACGAGCACGTCGCCGACATGGATGCGCCGGGAACCGTCGAGTTCCGCAACGTCACCTTCGGCTACCCCGGTGCCGAGGCGCC
This sequence comes from Paeniglutamicibacter sp., assembly GCF_046714615.1. NCBI lineage: Bacteria > Bacillati > Actinomycetota > Actinomycetes > Micrococcales > Micrococcaceae > Paeniglutamicibacter > Paeniglutamicibacter sp. The sequence goes on along the minus strand of NZ_JBKKAP010000023.1, from coordinate 2,885 downwards.
GGTGCTCAACGACGTCTCATTCACCGCCAAGCGCGGGGCGATGACGGCAATCATCGGATCCACCGGTGCGGGCAAGTCCACCCTGCTGAACCTGATCCCGCGGCTCTACGATGCGAAGGAAGGCCAGGTGCTGGTGGGCGGCGTGCCTGTCACCGAGCTGACCCGCGCCCAGCTGTCGGCCGCGGTGGCCACGGTCCCGCAGCGACCGTACCTCTTCTCCGGCACGGTGGCCTCAAACCTGCGGTTCGGCGCAGATGCCGCTACCGATGAGGACCTCTGGGATGCCCTGCGCACCGCCCAGGCGGAATCCTTCGTCGCCGCCCGCGAGGACGGACTCGAGGGCAGGATCTCCCAGGGCGGCACCAACGTCTCGGGCGGCCAGCGCCAGCGCCTGTGCATCGCCCGTGCGCTTGCCGCGAAGCCTGAGATCTACCTCTTTGACGATTCCTTCTCCGCCCTGGATGTGGCCACCGACGCGCGGCTGCGGGCAGCGCTGAAGGAACCGACCAGGGACGCGGCCGTGATCATCGTGGCCCAACGCGTCTCCACGATCACCGGGGCCGACCAGATCCTGGTCCTTGACCACGGCGAGATCGTGGCCCGCGGAACGCACGAGGAACTCCTGGAAACCTCGGAAACCTACCAGGAAATCGTGACAAGCCAGCTGGCAGTGGAGGAGGTGGCCTAAGTGGCAAAACGTACCAAGAAGGAATCAACCGCCGTCGTGGATCCGAACGACGAGATCGACGAATTCGACACGGCCGGGTCCTCGGACATGTTCGGGGATTCCGTCCCGGTCCGCAAGGCCAAGCACTTCTGGCCCTCGGCCAAGCGCCTGGTGGGGCTGCTGGCCCCGCAAAAGGTCGGCATGGCCGTGGTCCTGCTCCTGGCCTCCGCAGGGGTGGTGCTTTCGGTGATCGCGCCGAAGATCCTGGGCCAGGCCATGGACGTGATCTTCGCCGGCGCCATCGGCGGGCAAATGCCTGCCAACGTTCCGGTGGACCAGGTCATCGAGGGCCTGCGCGCCTCGGGGCAGAACGACCTGGCCGAGATGTTGTCCAAGATGAACCTCATCCCCGGTGTGGGCATCGATTTCACGCTGCTCAGCCGGTACATCCTGATCGTGCTGTCCATGTACTTCGTGGCGTCGCTGTTCATGTGGGCCTCGGGCTGGCTGCTGAACCGGCTGGTCATGAAGGTCGTCTACGGCCTGCGCCGGGACGTCGAGCACAAGCTCAACCGGCTGCCGCTGAACTACTTCGACACCCGCCAGCGCGGGGACCTGCTCTCCCGCGTCACCAACGACGTGGACAACATCCAGAACGCGCTGCAGCAGGCGATCAGCCAGCTGGTGCAGTCGCTGCTGACGGTCATCGGCATCATCATCATGATGTTCATCATCTCCTGGCAGATGGCGTTGATCGCACTGATCGCGCTGCCGCTCTCCGCCGTCGCCGCCGGCGTCATCGGCTCCCGCGCACAGGGCATGTTCACCGCGCAGTGGAAGAACACCGGCGCGCTGAACGGGCAGATCGAGGAATCCTTCTCCGGCCACGACCTGATGAAGGTCTTCGGCCGCGAGCAGGACATGCTGGAGCGCTTCCACGAGAAGAACGAGGAGCTCTACAAGGCCTCCTTCGGCGCCCAGTTCGTCTCCGGGATGATCTTCCCGGTCATGAACTTCATTTCCTACCTGGCCTACGTCGGCATTGCCGTGGTCGGCGGGTTGCGTGTGGCCTCGGGGCAGATGTCCCTGGGTGATGCCACCGCGTTCATCCAGTACTCGCGCGAGTTCACCCAGCCGCTGGGGCAGATGGCCGGCATGGCCAACATGCTCCAGTCCGGCGTTGCCTCCGCGGAACGCACCTTCGAGCTGCTGGATGCCGACGAGCAGGACGAGGACACCGTGACCGCGTCGCTTCCCGCGCGCACCGACGGCCACGTCGAGTTCGAGCACGTGACCTTCTCCTACTCAGCGGACAAGCCGTTGATCGAGGACCTGTCCTTCGAGGCGCACCCCGGGCACACCGTGGCCATCGTCGGTCCCACCGGCGCCGGCAAGACCACGCTGGTGAACCTGGTGATGCGCTTCTACGAGCTCAATTCCGGGCGCATCACCCTGGACGGGGTCGATGTCACGGCGATCAGCCGCGCGGACCTGCGCTCCAAGGTCGGCATGGTGCTGCAGGACGCCTGGCTCTTTGGCGGGTCCATCCTGGAGAACATCCGCTACGGGCGCCTGGACGCCACCGACGAGGAGGTCATGGCGGCGGCCAAGGCCACCTTCGTTGACAGGTTTGTCCGCGCGCTGCCCGACGGCTATGAGACGGTCATCGACGAGGAGGGCACCAACGTGTCCGCCGGCGAGAAGCAGCTGATCACGATCGCCCGCGCGTTCGTGGCCAACCCGTCGCTGCTGATCCTGGACGAGGCGACCTCGTCGGTGGATACGCGCACCGAGCTGTTGGTGCAGCACGCCATGGCGGCGCTGCGCAGCGACCGGACCAGCTTCGTGATCGCGCACCGCCTCTCCACCATCCGCGACGCCGACACCATCCTGGTGATGGAAGAGGGCAGGATCGTGGAGCAGGGCAACCACGAGGTGCTGCTCGCCGCACGCGGCGCGTACTACCGGCTCTACCAGTCGCAATTCGCCGGCCCGGTGGAGGACCCGGATGCGGAACCTGCAACAGGTGGCGCCCCGGTGCTGACGGGCATCGAGCCCGGCCAGGAGCCGGGGACCGAGTTGGAGATGAAGGGCTAGTGTCCTGCGCCTGAAGTTCGCTTCAGAAGTCGGCCCAGTGACTCGAGGATCTGTTCGGCGGACTTCGTCCAGATGAACGGCCGCGGGTTTTCGTTCCAGGCCTTGACCCAGGCCCGGATGT
>NZ_JBKKAP010000022.1:0-19507 GCF_046714615.1 Paeniglutamicibacter sp. | reverse complement strand
GCACAGATGTGACGGAAGGCGACCACCGCGCCCCGGCCAGGGCGATGCTGCGGGCCGTCGGCATGACGGACAGGACATGACCCGTCCGCAGATCGGCGTGGCCTCGTCCTGGAACGAGATCACGCCGTGCAACCTGTCCCTGGACCGCCTGGCGAAGGCCGCCAAGGCAGGGGTGCACGAGGCGGCCGGGTACCCGCTGGAGTTCGGCACGATCAGCGTCTCCGACGGCATCTCGATGGGCCACGTCGGCATGCACTACTCGCTGGTGAGCCGCGAGATCATCGCCGACTCGGTCGAGACGGTGATGGAGGCCGAGCGGCTGGACGGCTCGGTCCTGCTGGCCGGCTGTGACAAGTCGCTGCCCGGGATGCTGATGGCCGCCGCGCGACTCGACCTGGCCTCCGTCTTCCTGTACGCCGGTTCGATCATGCCCGGCAAGCTCGGTGACAAGGACGTCACCATCATCGACGCGTTCGAGGCCGTCGGTGCCTGCGCGCGAGGTCTGATCACCCGTGACGAGGTCGATGCCGTCGAGCGCGCGATCTGCCCGGGTGAGGGTGCCTGCGGTGGCATGTACACCGCGAACACGATGGCGTCCGCGGCCGAGGCGCTCGGGATGTCGCTGCCTGGTTCGGCAGCGCCGCCCGCGGTGGACCGGCGGCGGGACGGATTTGCGCGCAGGTCCGGCGAGGCGGTGGTCAACCTGCTCAAGCTGGGCATCACGGCCCGCCAGATCCTGACCAAGCAGGCCTTCGAGAACGCGATCGCCGTGACCATGGCCTTCGGCGGTTCCACCAACGCAGTGCTGCACCTTTTGGCCATTGCCCGCGAGGCCGAGGTCGATTTGACCCTGGCCGACTTCAACCGCATCGGCGACAAGATCCCGCACCTGGGTGACCTCAAGCCCTTCGGCCGCTACGTCATGACCGACGTGGACAAGATCGGCGGCGTTCCGGTGATCATGAAGGCCCTGCTCGATGCAGGCCTGCTGCACGGCGACTGCCTGACCGTCACCGGCAAGACCGTTGCCGAGAACCTCGCGGAGATCAACCCGCCGGATGTCGACGGCAAGATCCTGCGCGCCATGGACAACCCGATCCACAAGACCGGCGGCATCACCGTGCTGCACGGATCGATGGCACCCGAGGGCGCCGTCGTGAAGTCCGCTGGCTTCGACGCCGATGTCTTCGAGGGCACCGCACGCGTCTTTGACCGCGAACAAGGTGCCCTGGCTGCCCTGGACAACGGCGAGATCCACGCCGGCGACGTCGTGGTCATCCGCTACGAAGGCCCCAAGGGCGGCCCGGGCATGCGCGAAATGCTCGCCATTACCGGCGCCATCAAGGGTGCTGGCCTGGGCAAGGATGTCCTGCTGCTCACCGATGGCCGCTTCTCCGGCGGCACCACCGGCCTGTGCATCGGCCACGTCGCACCCGAGGCCGTCGACGGCGGCCCGATCGCGTTCGTCAAGGACGGCGACAAGATCCGCGTCGACATCGCAGCCCGCTCCTTCGACCTCCTGGTTGATGAGACCGAGCTCGAGGCGCGCAAGGTCGGCTGGGAGCCGATTCCGGCCAAGTTCACCACCGGTGTGCTGGGCAAGTACGTCAAGCTGGTCAACTCCGCCTCGACCGGCGCATACTGTGGCTAGTAAATAGCCTGAACCGAGGGGTGGACGTCGCCAAGGCGTCCACCCCTCGGACAACAGTCTCATATAATGAGATTGTGGGCGTGGGCGTTTGACTCTGGCTTTGGCGGCGACCAAACTGGACACATGCATATCCGCACCGAAGTACTACTAGTTATCAAGCGCTGAGCTTGGGCCCCTCCCTAACATGGAGGGCTTCGGTGACGCGCAAACCCCATTCGCCGCAAGGTGTCTTTGGGGTTTTTTTATGTGCAGGGTTAGAAGAGATAGAGAAGGATATATCCCCATGAGTAACGGAACCCCCGCCAGCCCCTCGCTGCCGGCCAAGCCCGCCAACCGTAGCAAGGATGCCGCTGTCTCTTCCGTCGTGGAAGCATCGAGCCTGGTCCAGGGCCCGAACAACATCATTGCTCCCACCGAGATGCTTGGCTCACAAGCCATTGTGCGCTCACTGGAAGAATTGGGCGTCAAGGACGTCTTTGGGTTGCCGGGCGGGGCCATCATGCCCACCTACGACTCGCTCATGGACTCGACCAAGATCAACCACATCCTGGTCCGCCACGAACAGGGCTCGGGCCACGCGGCCCAGGGCTACGCCATGGTCACCGGCGAGGTCGGGGTGTGCATCGCCACCTCCGGCCCCGGGGCCACCAACCTGGTCACCGCCATTGCCGACGCGCACATGGACTCGGTCCCCATGGTTGCCATCACCGGCCAGGTGCACAGCGCCTTCATCGGCTCCGATGCATTCCAGGAAGCCGACATCGTGGGCATCACCATGCCCATCACCAAGCACTCCTTCCTGGTCACCAAGGCCGAGGACATCCCGCGGATCCTGGCTTCCGCCTTCCACGTCGCAGCGACGGGCCGTCCCGGCCCGGTGCTGGTGGACATCACCAAGGACGCACAGCAGTCCAAGATGATATTCTCCTGGCCGCCGAAGATCGACCTGCCGGGCTACAAGACGGTGGTGCGCGGACACAACAAGCAGGTCCGCGAGGCAGCCAAGCTGATCGCGGCCTCCTCCCGCCCGGTGTTCTACGTCGGCGGCGGCGTCGTCAAGGGCCACGCCTCGGCCGAACTGAAGGAATTCGCCGAGCTGGTCGGCGCCCCGGTGGTCACCACCCTGCAGGCCCGCGGAGCATTCCCGGATTCCCACGAACTGCATGTGGGCATGCCCGGCATGCACGGCTCGGTCTCCGCGGTCACCGCGCTGCAGCAGTCCGACTTGCTGATCACCCTCGGCGCCCGCTTCGATGACCGCGTCACCGGGGTGCTGCACACCTTTGCCCCCAACGCCAAGGTCATCCACGCCGACATCGACCCGGCGGAGATCTCCAAGAACCGCACGGCGGATATCCCGATCGTCGGTTCGGTCAAGGAAATCATCCCCGAGCTCACCGAGGCCTGCCGCACCCTCTTCACCGAGGCCGGCGCCCCTGACCTGTCTGCCTGGTGGAACACCATCGGCCGGCTGCGCGAGACCTACCCGATCGGTTTCACCCCCACCAACGACGGCCTCTCGGCACCGCAGCACGTGATCCAGCGGATCGGCGAGCTGACCGGACCCGAGGCCGTATACGTGGCGGGCGTGGGCCAGCACCAGATGTGGGCCGCGCAGTTCATCAAGTACGAGCGCCCGCACGCCTGGCTGAACTCCGGCGGACTGGGCACCATGGGCTACTCGGTCCCGGCGGCCATGGGCGCAAAGGTCGGCAACCCCGACCGCGTGGTCTGGGCCATCGACGGCGACGGCTGCTTCCAGATGACCAACCAGGAACTTGCCACCTGCGTGATCAACAACATCCCGATCAAGGTCGCGATCATCAACAACTCCTCGCTGGGCATGGTCCGCCAGTGGCAGACCCTGTTCTACGATTCCCGCTACTCCAACACCGATTTGAACACCGGCCACGGCACCGCGCGCGTCCCCGACTTCGTGAAGCTCGCCGACGCCTATGGTTGCGTGGGGCTGCGTTGCGAACGCGACGAGGACATCGACGCGACCATCCAGCAGGCATTGGCCATCAATGACCGCCCGGTCGTCATCGACTTCGTGGTCTCGCGGGACTCGATGGTCTGGCCGATGGTCCCCACCGGCGTGAGCAACGACCTGATCCAGATTGCTCGCGGCATGACGCCCGAGTGGGAAGAAGAGGACTAAGACCCCATGGCACGACACACTCTTTCCGTACTCGTCGAAGACGTACCGGGCGTATTGACCCGCGTGGCAAGCCTTTTCGCCCGCCGCGCCTTCAACATCCACTCGCTGGCCGTAGGCCCCACGGAGATCAAGGGAATTTCCCGGATCACCGTGGTCGTCGACGCCGAGGGCGACCTGCTCGAGCAGGTCACCAAGCAGCTAAACAAACTCATCAACGTCATCAAGATCGTTGAGCTGATGCCCGAGGCTTCGGTGCAACGAGACCATATCCTGGTCAAGGTGCGCGCCGATGCGGCCACCCGCCTGCAGGTTACCCAGGCCGCAGACCTCTTCCGTGCCTCCGTGGTGGACGTGTCCACCGATTCACTCATCATTGAGGCCACCGGCAACGCCGAAAAGATCAACGCGCTGCTGGCAGTGCTTGAACCGTTCGGCATCCGCGAGATCGTCCAGGCAGGCACACTTGCCGTTGGACGCGGCTCCAAATCGATGTCGGACCGCGCCCTGCGCTCCGTCTCTGCCTAAAACGCAAACAAGCTTCACACTGATACCAAGGAGAAACCACAGTGACTGACATGTACTACGACGACGATGTAGACCTCTCGATCATCCAGGGACGCACCGTCGCCGTCATCGGCTACGGTTCCCAGGGCCACGCCCACGCGCTGAACCTGCGCGACTCCGGCGTGGACGTGCGCGTCGGCCTGAAGGCCGGCTCCAAGTCGATCGCCAAGGCCGAGGCCGAAGGCCTTCGCGTTGTCTCCGTTGCCGAGGCAGTGGCCGAAGCCGACCTGATCATGATCCTGACCCCGGACCAGGTCCAGCGCTTCGTTTACGCCGAGGACATCGCACCGAACCTGCAGCCGGGCGACGCCCTGTTCTTCGGCCACGGCTTCAACATCCGCTACGGCTACATCACCCCGCCGGCAGACGTCGACGTTGCCCTGGTCGCACCGAAGGCACCGGGCCACACCGTGCGCCGCGAATTCGAAGCCGGCCGCGGCATTCCCGACCTGATCGCCGTGGAGCAGGACTTCACCGGCGGCGCCAAGGCCCTGGCCCTGTCCTACGCCAAGGCCATCGGCGGCACCCGTGCGGGCGTCATCGAGACCACCTTCACCGAAGAGACCGAGACCGACCTGTTCGGCGAGCAGGCTGTGCTTTGCGGCGGCGCCTCGCAGCTGATCCAGTACGGCTTCGAGACCCTGACCGAAGCCGGCTACAAGCCGGAAATCGCCTACTTCGAGGTGCTGCACGAGCTCAAGCTCATCGTTGACCTGATGTGGGAGGGCGGCATCGCCAAGCAGCGCTGGAGCGTTTCGGACACCGCCGAGTACGGCGACTACGTTTCGGGCCCGCGCGTGATCACCCCGGAGGTCAAGGAGAACATGAAGGCAGTTCTCGCCGACATCCAGAACGGTGCCTTTGCCAAGCGCTTCATCGAGGACCAGGATGCCGGAGCACCGGAGTTCCTGGAACTGCGCAAGAAGGGCGAGGAGCACCCGATCGAGGAGACCGGCCGCGAACTGCGCCAGCTCTTCTCCTGGAAGACCTCCGATGACTACACCGAAGGTTCCGTCGCCCGCTAAGGTGTGCTGAACCTCAGGTGACAGCGGTTTCGTTCCGCTGGTTGTCCACAAGACGATGCCCGTCCCGACTTTTGTCGGGGCGGGTTTTGTCGTTGGCGGTCCACACCAGCCAGTGCCAGGCGAGCGGCGCCGGCCCTATTCCGTGTCCCTGGTCCGCTCGTACAACCACGCCACGTGGTCGCGCAGAAGGCCGGCCGCCATGTCCCCGTTTCCCGCCTCGACGGCGTCGAGGATCGCGTGGTGCTGGTCCCTGAGCGACTGCAGCACCACGGGCCATTGGCCCAGGGAAGCCAAGGCACCCTTGATGTAGCCGCGAATGGAGCCGCTGAGGGATTCCATGATCGTTTCGATGACGGTGTTTCCGGCCAGGGCTCTGAACGCCAGGTGGAACTGCGCATCGAGGGCGTGGAACTCCTCCGGGTCGATGTCCGGCTTGTCCATGGCGGCCAGCAGGTCCCGGGCAGGCTCGAGGTCGGCGGGGTTTTGACGCTGCGCGGCGGCGCGTGCTGCCCACGTTTCCAGCAGGATCCTTGCCTCGACGATTTCGGATACGGGAAGCCCGCTGCTGGCAACGTGCAGGTAAAGCACGGAGGAGAATCCCGCGGAGGGCTCGGAGACGACAAGCGCCCCGGATTTTGCCCAGCACCGCTGGGGCTGCGCAGGATGCCCATGGCGTCCAGGATGCGCATTGCCTCGCGCACCGATGCGCGGGAGATTCCGTACGTTTCGGCAAGTATGCGCTCCACGGGCAGCTGGTCCCCGGTCTTGATCCTCCCGGAGCGCAGCCCCGATTCGGTGTCCTGCAGGAACGCGTCGTAGCTCCGTGTGGGGGCCGGCGGGGCATCGGCGCCCGTCATGATTCCATCCCGCCCCGGGGAGAGGACTGCCATTGCCTTCCGGTTCCCGGCCATCGCTAGATTGCCTTGCCCGGATTCAGGATTCCCTTCGGATCGAACACGCTGCGGATGGCGTGCTGGATTTCCAGCGACACGTCGCCGAGTTCCTCCTGGAGCCAGTCGCGTTTCAGCAGACCGACGCCGTGCTCGCCGGTAAGCGTTCCGCCCAGCCGCTTGGCCAGGTAAAACATCTCGGCCAGGGCCTCCTTGGCCGGGCCCTCGGTGATTGTTTCCTCCGGATCCACGACGATCATGGGGTGGAGGTTTCCGTCGGCGGCGTGGGCGACGTTGAAGATCTTTACCCCGGTGTTAGTGGAGATCTCCGCCAGGCCGGCGAACACGTCCGCGAGCCTGTTGCGGGGAACGCCGATGTCGCAGATGGAAACCCGGCCCAGGCGCTCCAGAGAGGGGATCGCCTGGCGGCGGGCGGCCACCAGTGCGTCCGCTGTTGCGGTGTCGGCCGCCTTCTCGATGTGTGTGGCGAAGGGCTCGATGGCCCGGATCAGCACGTCCTGTTCAAGGAACGCGCCGTATCCGTCGGTTTGTGCCAGCAGGAAGGCCCCGCCCTTGGCCCGGTGGTTGGTTCCCTGGGCGGCGTCCACGGCTTCGAGCGTGGGGCCGTCCATGAGTTCAAGCACGGAGGGCTGGATCCGCGCGGCGATGATCGCCGAGGCGGCCATGGCGGCGGCCTCGACATTGGCGAAGTAGGCGGCGACCGTGGCGGTCTGGATGGGGGCTGGGCGGAGCCGCAGGGTCGCCTCCACGACGATGCCCAGGGTCCCCTCGGATCCGATCATCAGGGCGTTGAGGTCATAGCCGGTGACGCCCTTGATGGTGTTCCGACCCGTGACCAGAATCCGGCCGTCGGGCAGGACCACCCGAAGCGAGAGCACGGACTCGCGGGTCACGCCGTACTTGGCACACCACATGCCACCGGCGTTGGTCGCGATGTTGCCGCCGATGGAACAGATGGCGGTGCTGGCCGGATCGGGGGCGTAGAACAGTCCATGGGCGGCGGCAGCGGCGTTCACTTCGGCATTCAGGACGCCAGGCTCGACCACGGCGAGCTGCTCAACCGGGTCGATATGCAGGATCCGGTTCATCCGGGACAAATCGAGGACGACTTCGCCCGCCTGCGCGGATGCCCCTGCGGCCAGTCCGGTGCCCGCGCCCCGGGGAACGACGGGTACGTTGTGTGCGGTGGCCAGCTTCATGGTATTCACGACCTCGTCCGCGCTCATCGCGTAGACGACGCCATCGGGAAGGCTCGGCGGGAGGTACCCCGAACGGTCGGTGCTCACCCTCACGCGTTCTTCCCTCGCGGTCGAGGCGTGGGCGCTGGCATTGAGCAGGATCGCAGACGCCGTGAGATCTTTTGTGGTGCTCATGGGAAACCTCGTTGCTTCTTGTTGCGCCGGCACGATATCGCGGCCCAGAGCGCCTAAACATTCCACGATCCTGGAAGGAATCCCGGTGATGCGGTTGAAGATCGGCTATCGGTCTGACCATCCTTACGTACTGGTCAGACCGTAGTCAAGGATGTCTCGGCATCAGTCTTTTTTCCGTTCCCGTTTTGCATGGGGGATGTCCTGACGTGTCGGACAAATCCGGCAGGGATTCCCTTTGCCTGCGGTTCCATGGGCGTTACTGCCGGTTCATGGCTCTTGGCCGGCCAAATGGATATCCACTTTTGCCTCCTGCCAACCCGAGGATCTCACCGGCGAATGGTTCCGGGGACTGGCCCCCGGAACCATTCGGCCCTGCCAGGCCGGGGCCCATCGTTGGCGGACTGGCGAAGGGGCTCTTCCGAAACGGGCGTGGGGAGGCACCCGACGGCTGGCATGGAACTGAACCACCAACGGTGAGGTGCGCCTAGAACCTATTCCTGGTTATGGTGAAGGGGCACGCGCGTGTGGCTTTCCTCGGTGGAATCCTCGCTGCGCCACGTAATTTCCAAAAACGGCGGGGCAGTGGCCCACCCGACGTCGTCCTTGACCTGGTAGAGGCCGATGAATTCCCCATCGGGAAGTTTCTCGGCCGTGAAGCTCCAGTCCGATTTGCCATCCACGGTGACTTTTCCCGTGGTACGCAGATCAACGTCAAACACCGCGCGTCCGGTTCGGTTGGCCACGTGCGCGGTCATCGGATCGATCCAGTCGACTTCCAGGTTGCGTGTCATAAGTAGAGCGTAGACCGAATCGGCCTGGGGGTCGCCGTTTGTGCTGCCCGCACGGCCCAGCGATTTCCGGGATCCCGGATCGCCGGGAATCGCTGGGCAGGTGCTCGGGAACGGTTTCCCCGGCCTGGCGGGGCCGGTCCCGTGTTCTGGTCGGCGACCGGCCACAGGACTCCGAGGCCTTGTTTTTGGGCTGAATGCACGTAGCACCTGGATAGATGGTGACAGGTGAACAAGTCGTCGTTTCCGCCCACCTGCAGGCGATGATCGGTTTCGATGCCGTTTTTTCCAAGGCAGCGCCAAGGCCCGAATCCGGGCCGACGGTGGGAAAACCGACAGATAGGTTGGACGGTGATCTCCGCAAACGAATACATGCGGGACCTGCTCCTTGAAACGCACGATCTCGAGCCATTTCTTAGTGCGCCGGCAGACCTCGGCGCCCAGGCGCTGTCCGTGGCCGGGGGTCGGCACCAGTCGGAACCAGGGATTCGCAATTTGTTCGGTGAGCGCATGAGGGGGCCTGGTTTCTTCCATGGACTCCTGCCTTACGGACGAGCGCCGGTCTCGCCGGTTGTGGTGGGGCGCCTGGCGATGCCAAGGTCCCGCAGCACCGCATGGGCCGCGTGCCACCCGGCCATGCCGTGTACTCCGCCGCCCGGCGGCGTGGAGGAGGAACAGATGTAGAGCCCCGGCGCCCCGGCGCGGTACGGCCGCAGCGTGGGGGCCGGGCGCAGCAGCTGCTGGGTCCCGCGCAGCGAGCCGCCGCCGATGTCCCCGCCGACCAGGTTCGGGTTCCAGTCCTCCAGCGCGCGCGGCGGGGTTTCCACGCGGGTGATGATGCGCTGGGCGAAACCCGGGGCGAAGCGTTCGATCTGCCGGTCCACCAGGGGCCCGACCTCGGCGTCGCAGCCATTGGGCACGTGCGCGTAGCTCCAGATGACCTGCCGGCCCGCAGGAGCCCGGGACCCGTCCACGGCGGAGGGCTGGGCGAGCATGACAAAGGGTCGGGCGGAGACCCTGCCCCGGCCAACCTCCCGCTCCGCATCCATCAGCTCGGCCAGGGAACCGCCCACGTGGACGGTTCCGGCGTGTGCGGTCCGCTCGTCCCGCCAGGGGATCGGCCCGTCCAGCAGGTAGTCGACCTTGAAGGCGCCGGGACCGTACTTCCAGTGCCGCAGGTGGGCGGCGTAGCGCCCGCCGATGCCCGTGCCTTTCAACTCCAGCACCTGTCGCGGGGTCAGGTCCAACAGCACCGCGTCGCTGGCCGGCAGCTCGCGCAGGTCGCGCACCGGGCTGTGGGTGTGAATCACCACCCCGGCCAGGGCCAGGTGCCGCACGAGGGCGTTGATGATGGAGTTGGTTCCGCCCTGGGCCACGGGCCACCCCAGCGACTGCCCCAGCCCTCCGAAGAGGACCGCGAATCCGGCGGTGAACGCGTGGTTCAACGGAAGCATCGAGTGTGCCGCCGAGCCGGCGAAGAGGGCGCGGGCGGCCTCGGTGCGAAAGGCCAGCCGCGCGGTGGCGCCGGCCGGCCACAGCGCCCGCGCGCCAAAGCCTGCCATCAGCGGCGGGTGCGGCGGGATGCGCAGCAGGGGACCGGTGGCGTTTTGCAGGGATTCGAGCGGGTGCCCGGCCACCGCCCGGTGGAGCAGCCGCCACGCCCCCGCGTCCACGCCCAGCTCCTCGGCAGTCTGTTCGAGGTCAGGATGCAGCAGCACGCTGCTCCCGGTATCCAGCGGGTGGGCCATCGGGTAGCGGTGGTGCAGCCAGCGCAGGCCGTGGCGTTCCAGGTCAAGATGCCGGAAAGCGGGGCTGCCGATGCCGAAGGGGTGTGCCGCGGCACCCAGGTCGACGATGGTTCCCGGCCCCAGCGTGTCGGCCGAGCGCGCTGCCCCGCCGGGATGTTCCCCCTGCTCGTACACGGACACCTGCACCCCGTGTTCGGCCAGCCGGGCGGCGGCGGCAAGGCCGTTGGGCCCGGCGCCGACGACGATCGCGGTTCGTGTCATGGTGTAGATCCTTTCTGGTGGCTACCCGGCGAAGAAGCGTTCCTCCCAGGTGGCCCCGATGATCCCGCGCACCTGGTCGATCTGGTCGATGGCGCGGGCCTGCAGGTCGCGCAGCAAGTCGGCGTCGAGGCGTGGATCCTTGGCGGCAATCAGGATCAGGGTTTCCCACATGGAGAGCTTGGCGCGCAGCATCCCGGCCAGCACGTCCAGTTCCACCTGCGCCGTGCCGGCCTGCCGCCGCCGCAGGAGGTTCACCGGATTGACCCGTCCCAGCAGGCGCACCGCATGGGTGAACACGATCTTCAGCGGGTGCCCGCCGTAGCCCAGGCGGTCGATGAGGAGCCGCAGGTCCTCGCGGTCCGTCATGACCTGGCGGCACAGGGACAGGAACGCCGCCTCGTGCTCGGTGCCCTTCCAGGTGTCTGCCGCCGCACGGAAGGCATTGACCCCGCCCTCGGATCCCAGGAAGTGCTCGTTCAGGTAGTTGGAGTAGGTCTGGTGGCTGACGCCCCGGAAATCATTCATGATTGCTCCTCGGATTCGGCTTGGGGAGGCCCTGGCCGGCGAGCCGGGCCCCCGGAGGGGATGGTGGGCCGCGCACCTATGGAGGGGGCGGCAACCCTTGTCCCCACCCTACGTCCATCGCGCAGGGCCAGGGAAGGAAAGCGCAGTGTGCGCCCCGGTCCGGGCCCTTCGGCGAGGGTGCACCTCGGGGCGGAAAACTGTTCCACCGGCCGGGGCATCGGCCCATGCCGGGTATTGTGGTCAAGCTGCGGACGGCAGTTCGCACTTTTTGATGGACTTTGATGATGCAGGGCCCACACCACACCAATGTCTTCGGCCCCGGGGCAGGCGCCGCGCGCCGCCTCCACGCCGTCACGCCGTCGCGCCGTCACGACGTCGCATCCGGCGCACCTCCCAAGACCCGTGCCCGGGGGCGTTCTCCCAGGGTGAGGGCCTGGACCTCCGGGGTGGGTGGGCACTTGGCGGGCCCGGGAGCCCTCACCATACTGCACGGAACCACGTTCGCGCTGGCGCCCGCCAACAGCGGCATGGGCGGCATCCGCCCCCATGAATTCTTCTTCCGCGAAACCGGTTTCATCTCGGGCTGGCGGTTGCGGATCAACGGCAGGGAGGTCGAGCCCCTGTGCGGTACCGCCCTCCAGCCCTTCAAGGCCATGTTCGTCGGCCGGGTGGCAGGAAGCCGGGAAACCGAAAGCCATGCGCTCATCGAGCGCCACCGCAGCCTCAATGGCGGGCTGAAAGAGCGCATTGTTGTCCACACCTATTCGAACAGCGAGTTCACCGCCACGCTCGTCCTAGGGTCGAAGTCGATTTCGCCGACCTATTTGACGTCAATCCCGGACGCCGCCGGCGGGCTCGCCCCAGGGGATCCCGGTGGTCTCCACGGCCCACAACCGCATGGATGCACTTACCCTGCCCGTCTATGGCGCAATCTCCGAACGCGCCCCCTTGGTGGCAGTTTCCCGGCACCATGCGGCCACCGCCCTCGGGGTCGCCATTTGCCGGGTCATCCACCACGGCTCGACGCCGCCCGGATCCCGGTCGGCACCGGAACCGGTGGCTATGCCTGCTTCCTGGGCCGGATGCACCCGAACAAGGGCGTGCTCACCGCGATCCACGTGGCCCGCAGGGCCGGGGTCCCATTGCGGATCGCGGCGAAGATGGCCAGCGCCGGCGAACACGAATACTTTGCCAACGTCATCCGTCCCGAGCTGGGCGGCGACATCGTATAATCCGGAGAGTTGCGGGCCGGCGAAAAGTTCCTTCCGCTCGGCGAGGCCTTTGCCTTGCTCAATCCCATCCAGTGGGCCGAACCCTTTGGGTGGCCACCATCGAGGCCATGGCCACCGGCACCCCGGTGCTGGGCACCCCTCGCGGGGCCGCCCCGGAGATCGTGCTGGACGGGGTCACTGGATTCATCCGGGACACGCCCCTGGCCATGGCCGCCGGCCTGTCCGAATGCGCGACCCTTACGCGCGCGGACTGCCGCCGTTCGACGGAAACGACCTTCAGTGCCCGGCGAATGGTGCGCGAGCACGTGTGGAGCTCTATGAACAACGCCTGGCCGGGAAACCTGGCCCCCCTGATGTTTCGGTCCGGGGGATCGAGCGGTTCCGGGTCCAGGGCGGCGTCATGGGGGATAACAGATGCGACACCGCCGGGCCGCCCCGGTAGACTCCGTGAATATGCACGCCAAGCAGCAATCGCCCACGAAAACCAGCCATGCTGTCTTCCTTGACGTGGACGGCACCTATGCGGATTACGGCGTGGTTCCCGCGGCCCACCTGCTTGCTGTCCGCGCGGCGCGCGCGGCGGGGCACAAGGTCCTGCTGTGCACCGGGCGTCCACTGTCCATGCTTCCGGCACACATCCTCGAGGCCGGATTCGACGGACTGGTTGCCAGCGCCGGGGCCTACGTCGAGGTGGCGGGCGAGGTGCTCATGGACCGGCGGTTCCCCGCCGAGATGGCCGCCCGGACGCTGGCAGCGCTGGACGCCCACGATGCGGTCTACGTGCTGGAAACCCCGGACTCGCTCCATGTCCGCCGCGAGGCCGAAGCGCGATTGAGGGAGATAATCGAGGCGCACTTCAGCCAGCGTCCCGACGCCCGGGCGAGTGGCTCCTCTGCCATCGTTGGCTCCCTGACACCGATCCCAGCCCTTCCGTCCTTCGCCAAGATCTCCGTGTTCGAGGCACCGGTGACGGTGGGCAGCATTGCCGCCGAAATCGGCCAGGACGTCGCCGTGGTCGAGAATTCCATCGCCGACGAGGGCCGGCACACCGGGGAGCTTTTCAGGCGCGGCATCAGCAAGGCCGATGGCGTCGCGGTGGCCATCGAGCGTTTGGGCATTTCCGTCGAAGACACCATCGCGTTCGGGGACGGGGAAAACGACCTGGAGATGGTCGCCTTCGCGGGGCTCGGCGTTGCCATCGAGGGATCTCATCCCGGGCTCCTGGCCCTGGCCGACCGCACTGCGCCCCCGCCGAGCCTCAACGGGATTGCCGAGGCCTTTGCCGAGCTGGGTCTGATCTAAAGTCAGTTCGTTGCCCCAAAGACCAAGGATCGCCCGAAGGTAAGTTCGGGCGATCCTTGGAAATCATGTAGTTACCCGGCTATTGCCGTGGGCGTGGCCCTATCCTTGCCTCCCATGAATGCCGTGGGAACCGGAGACCGGAAGGATCAAGCCAAACAGGTTCTACTTGGGGCCGATGGCGCACACCGGACGGTTGGCATTGTCCGAGTTCGCATTGCCGTTGCGCTTCTCTTGGCCCTTGCCATTGTTGGAGCCGGCCTTTTCAGAGCGGTTCTCCAGGCACGCGTGGGTGGCGGGAGGCTCCATGCCGGCCTCGGTGACCCACTTCCCGCCCTTGTCGGTCTTGGTGATGGTGAATTCGTCGTAGAGCGCGCCGACCGGGAGGTCGGTGGTTGCCTTGGCGGTCTTCTCCGCAATGTAGGAGCGGTAGACCATCTTGTCCTTGGACACATCGACGACCTGGTAGGTGGTCACGCCCGCGCCGCGCAGCACCTGGGTGGCGCCGTTGTTGGTCCAGACGTTCTTGGCATCGGTTTCCAGCTCGTAGTGCTTGGCGCCGGAGTTGGCGACGGCGTAGACCGGGCCGGTGGTGAGACCGGCGGTGTCCGTTGCATCGGTGTTCACGTAGCCGCGGGCGTAGGTGTGGTCGTGGCCCATGAGCACCAGGTCGATGTTGTGCTTCTGGAAGACCGGGACCCAGACCTCGCGCAGGATCGGCTCGTTGCGGCCGGCGGAGGTGGAGAAGACCGGCTGGTGGAAGGTGACGACGTTCCACTTGGACTTGCTGTCCTCCAGCACGTGGTCAAGCCATGCGCCCTGGAATTCGGTCCAGAGGCGCGCAACCTTGGTGGAGGGGCATTCGGTTCCGGCGCAGGCCGGCAGGTTGTCCGGCGTCAGGAACGCGGTGTCGCGGGTGGCATTGATGGTGATGAACCGGGTGTCTTGGTAATCGGTGAAGTACACGGTCTCGGCGGCGAACTCGGCCCAGTGGGCGAAGTAGGCCGAGTACTGGTGTGCCACATCCGTGTCGCCGACGGCCAGGTCGGCCATTTTACCGATGGTATCGGTGTCCGGGTTGTTGTGCGGGTACTCGAAGTTTGCCTTCCACGCCGCGAGCTTCTTGTCTCCGGAGTATTCGTGATTGCCGGGGGCAGCCATGATGTTGGTGGTTGCCGCGGACTTGGTCATGCCGGCAAACCAATTGAGCCATTCGGTCTCATTGTTGCCGGTGTTGATCAAGTCGCCGGCGTGGACCGAACCGATCGAGTGCGGGGCCTTGGCCTCGGCCTGGCGAACGACCTCGGGCCAGGTGCTGTCCAATCCGATCTGGGCGTCGCCGTAGTACAGGAACTGGAAGTCCATGGAGTTCGGGTCGGCGGTGGTGAACGTGTGCCATTCGCTGAAGCTGCCTTCGAGGCCGACGCGGTAGGTGTATTCGCTGGCGGGCACCAGGTCGGCGACGGTGGCCGAGTAGTGCGGCTTGGGATTGTTGTTGACCTTGCCGGACATGTAGGCATCAACGGTGCGCACCGGCCCGCCGGAGGTGCGACGAATCTGCACCTGGCCGCTGGCGTGGCTCGCATCCCCGGCGAGCCAGGAGAAGGACTGCGAGGTCTCGGGTGTGGTCGTCGGGGTGAGGATCACCCTGGACGGCGGGGCTGCAATGGTTTCGCCGACCTTGGCCAGACGGATGGAGGGGACATCAAGGTAGATGTCCGAGCTGGTCTCACGGTCCTGGTACAAGGCGATTGCCACGGTGTTGATGCCATCGACGAGCAACTCGGGGTCGGCATGGAAGGTGTTGGCGACGGGGTCCCCGTTGCTGGTGCCGGCGTATTCCTGGTTCTTGGTGCCGGTGGCACGCTCGTCAAGGAAACCTGCGACCTTTGTGCCGTTGATCCACACAGCCAATGCGTCGTCGTGTACGACGTCCCCAATGATGCTACCGACCTCGGCCGCGGCACCCTGGCCGAGCTCGAAGGTGGTACGGAAGAAGTAGGTGGGAACGGTTGGTGCGGCCGCACCGTCCAGATAATGGTTCAGCAAGGTTGCCGGAGTATGCGGACCGACCGCGGAGAGCGTGCCGTTCTTGGCGCCGAAGCTGCCCTTGGCGCTCTTCCAAGCCGAGTCGTCAAACCCCGGTGCGATCCAGGATCGCAGCTCGGTGGAGCCCGCGGCGGGGTCGGTTCCGTCGTCGAGGTACTGCCATGTGGTGTCGGTGGCGGAAACGACCGGGTCGGCGGGCACTGCCGCGGCTGCGAAAGTTGGCGCGGGAGCCACAAGCACCCCGCCGAGCACTGCAAGTACCGCGACAGAGGTCGTACCTCGTTTGCTCCGGCGGGCCGGGTTCTGGGTCTGGATCATGACTTCCTTCATGTGGGATGCGAGATCCATGCGTGTCTTGGGATGTTCGGACACAGCCGGCACGCCTCCGGTGATGGGCGGTGGCGCTGCACGCATGATTTCCCAACGTATCCAAGGTGCATGTCGCTTGGACGCCGTTCCGGTGTCCGGCGGGCAAACCCGGGGTGACAGGCCTTTTTGTGCGGAGGGTGGTGTCCGGTGGACAGGGCATGGATGGCAACCGGGACCGGTATTCCCCTCGCGGTGATATGGGCGGAAAATATCCAGTAGGAAGAGATGGGGTTGTAGCCAAGCCAGGAGGCCATGATGAACAAGGAAGTGCCAAACGTCGGGGGAATGGGACCGATCATCGTTGGGGTCTTGCCCAAGCAGCCGAGGCGGGTGGTCCTCGAGGCCCGGGTGCTGGCCGAGGCACTGGGTGCACCACTGGTCTTCGCTTATGTCGAGATCAACAGCTATCTGGTCGAATGGGAACTCAAGGAAAACATCCGCGGCAATTCGCTGCATCCCAAGGATATCGACGAGGACATGACCGAGGACGCCCGCGACATCCTGCATATCCTTGACAGCGCAATGGCCGGCACCAAGATCGACTGGTCGCTGCGCGTGCTGGCGGGGGATCCCGGCAAGGCGTTGGCAAGGCTGGGCAGCGATCTGCACGCGCGCATGATCGTGGTGGGCACCCGGCACAAGGGTGTCGGGGCGAGGATGTCGGAACTGCTCAACGGGACGACAGCCCACCACGTGATTGCCCACCAGCAGCTGCCCGTGGTCGTGGTCCCGGTCCACCACGACGCGCCCTGAGCATGCTGGTTTAACGCAGGCGAAGCGTGCGCCTGAGGGCCTACACGGTGACGCAGGGTGCCGGCGGCTGACGCTTGACGGCTCGCGAATGAATCGGCAGGCAACACTCTGGCCAACTTGCTAATGAGAATCATTCTTGACTAAAGTAATTGACGTGACTCTCATACTTGTAACCTCGCTTGAATCCCACATCCGCGACAAGGCGCTCGACGCTTTGGTGGCATCGATGCCCAACGCGATGGTGGTTCGCCACGACCTGCTCGAGGGCGAACGCGTGCTGCGACGCGTGTCCCGGGGAACAACAAGCCTGGAACGAACCGAAATCCCGTTGGAGCATGGATGCCTCACGTGCACCGTGAGGCTTGATGTGTTGCCCACGGTGACCCGCGTCCTCGACGCACTGCCCGAAGACGTGATCGTGGGATTGCCGCCAAGCGTGAATGCGGACATGGTGTTGGAGTACCTCGAGCCGCAACTCGCGTTGCGGGGGAGAGCACTCGACTCCGTCTGTCTGGCACTGGATCCGGCCGCCCTTGAAGACCAGATGTGGGACAACCGCACGCTCTGGCAGGCAGGCCTCAGTAGCGTGGCGGAGGACGACAGGACGGCAGGCGAGTTCCTCGTCAAAGAGATCGCCTTCGCCGACAGTTCGCTGATGCTCGAGGGCCTCTTTGCGCACCTTTTCGAAACGGACGCGCCCGGTTGCCAAACGGGGGGAGACGACTTCCTGCGCGGCGCCCAGCTGCTTACCGAACTGGGACCGCACCTTGCGGTGATTCACCCTGACGAGGATCTCGCACCTGCAATCTACGATCCGCAATCCGCCCGCCGGCGTTCGACGCCCGGCAACGTCAACGTCCGTGAAGGCGGCAAGGGTGGCGACGGCGAGGGGGCCTCGGCCCAGGACCGGGCGTTCACGACTCTGGAGCTGCATGCGGAGCGACCGTTGCATCCGGTACGGCTCAAGGACGCGTTGCACGGTCTGGCCGAGGGCTGCGTGTGGTTGCGCGGCACCTTGTGGATCGGCAGCGCGCCGGAAACCAAAATGGTGCTTGGCGGTGCCGGCCCGTTCGTTTGGCTGGAGAGCCAAGGAAAATGGGGCGCCGAGACCGCGCACACCCACATCGCGCTGACCAGCGACACCAATGATGCGTATGAGTTGGCGGAGCTGCTGCGCGCCTGCGAACTGTCCGACACCGAAATCCTCGAATCGCCAAACAAGTTTGACGACGCTCTGCGGCTAACGGACCTGACCTGAGAACTGCGGCGGCCGCCGACAATTCTTTACTGCAATATCTACCGAAGGAAAATAATGAAAGTACGCAACTCCATCCGAGCGCTCAAGAAGATTCCCGGTGCCCAGGTCGTCCGGCGCCGTGGCAGGGTCTTCGTGATTAACAAGAAGAACCCGCGGATGAAAGCCCGTCAGGGCTAAGGAAATTTCCTTGGGCGTGATGGTCGTACGTGGCTGAACCCCGTATGGCTATCACGCCCACATCTCGTTGCCCACGCGGCGGAAAGCCGCCGGGCTTGGGCCCGGGCTATGGCCAAAGGACATAGCCAGCCGCCTCGGATCCCAACGGCGAAAGACGACACTCTTGACGCCTAGATCGAACCAACACGTTGGAGTGATATTTCCCGACGCAGAACACTGCGGGCGAGCCAAATGCGGTGGTGTTTGATCTTTAGGACATCCCCGGGTCTCCAGGCGTGACCTGTCTTGGTGAATATCCGATGAAATCCGCTGCTCTCATACCAGAAAGATCAGCTTAACCTCTCGTCGACGTGATGTTTTTGGGTAATGTTAGGCGTTGATCGTCATTCGCCTTGCCAGGAGCCCACATTGCAACGTAAACACCTTGGAGTAGTGCTGGCTCTTGCCGTTGCACTGATTGGCGGGCCAACAACAATGGCCACCGCCCAGCCGATCGCTCCGATGTCGTCGGTGAGTGTGAATGCCGCCCAGGCGAAAGCGGTCAAGCAAACCACGGCCAACCTGAACCTGCGCAAGAGCGCCAGCGTGAAGTCGGCTTCGTTGGTGCTTGTCCCCAAGAACACGAAGCTCACCATACTCAAGGTCAGTGGCAACTGGCACCAAGTTTCCTACAAGTCGAAAACCGGTTGGGTGTCTGGCGACTACCTGAAATCTGTTCCTGCGGAGAAGGCCAAGGTTTACAACTACACCAAGTCGTTCACCGCGGTGAAGGCCAAGGCATCTGCTGGTTCTGCCCACGTTCTTTCGCTTCACCGTCAGACGAAGGTGGAGGTGCTTGGCAGGAGCGGTTCCTGGACCCAGGTCCTGGTCTCGGGGAAGACAGGATTTGTTCCGGCTTCTGCCCTCAGCTCGTCGAATCCTTCGGCGGTTTACCATTGGGTGAAGGGCGCACAGCCCGTCTTCCAAAGTACGAAAACCTCGAGCAAGAAGATTGCCACGCTTTCGAACAACACGAGGATCACGTGGCTGCGGACCTCGGGTTCCTGGCAGCAGGTGCGGACCAGCGCTGGGATTGGCTGGATCCAGTCCGCCAAGCTTTCCACCACGGCGATCAAGGCTCCGGCGAAGGCCAAGGTGTACAACTACACCAAGTCGTTCACCGCGGTGAAGGCCAAGGCGGCAGTAAGCTCGGCCACCGTGGTCTCGGTCCACCGCCAGACCAAGGTCGAGGTGCTGGGCAAGAGCGGGTCCTGGACGAAGGTCCTGGTTGCGGGCAGGAACGGCTTTGTTCCGACCAGTTCCCTGAGTACGTCGAATCCTGCGGGTGTCTATCGCTGGGTCAATGGACGGCAGCCGGTTTTCC